>PHAV01000012.1 GCA_002841765.1 Deltaproteobacteria bacterium HGW-Deltaproteobacteria-4
GGCAGTCGAGCACGTCTTTCGGTATGGCCATCGGTTCCTCCAGTGGTTACGGGTTGTAACCGACGATGACCATTTACACAAAGTTTTTTACACCCTCGAAATCATGGTTGCGCTGACTGATTTCTTCAACCATCTCATCCGTTATTCGTTCACTTGGCATGGTGAAAGTCTCATTCGCAAAATCAACATAGAGAGAGGCATTCTTAGCGGTATTTGACTCTAAGTGAAATTGATCTTTTTGCTTATTGAAAGCAGCATGCGCCGCCTTCCAATCACCATTTTGTCGCCCCTTACGTTCATCATCCTCGACTGGAAGGAAGTAGGCATTTGCTAAGTTCTTTGATTTATGGGTAATCATGACTTTCGGAAGCTTTGATACATCAACTTTATGGCCAGCAAGTATTGAAGTCGCCCAGCCGCCAATAATTTCTATTTTGCCGCACTCTTCCAATGAAATTTGGTGTAAGAACAGTGAGCGACTAGCACAACCATGTTCGCGAAGTATAGTCGCTTCACGATACAGTGCCTCTGCGTTCTCAAATGATTTTGTTGCACCATCTGCCAACGTACGGAGTTGCTCATCTCGTTTTGTTTTATCAGCATCTTTCTTTGATTTCATTCTGACCTAACTCACCTGTATTTGTATGTCGTCCAACTCGTAATTAACCGGCCGCGCGCACGCGCGCGTGAACCGCTGACCTTCCCAAATGGAACATTTATCCCCGAATTATCATCCCACTCTCTACGCGGAACCGCCCGGACAACATGCAGCTGTCGGGCGGCTCGTGATTTGAATCCCTGAGAGTTCTCATCGCCACCCTCCTGTTATTTCAAGAGGTTCCAATTCTTGTCGAATTTTCATCTTCTGTCAAAGGAAATGTCGACTTCAGCAAATTTGCGCGAGGATGGCAACGCCCTGTTCAATCTCGCTGCCGCTCATCCCGCCGAAGCCGAGGAGCAAGGTCGTTGCATCAGGTTGGCCGCTGACATGAAACTCGGAGAAGGGGAAGAGCTGCACGCCTTTTTGCCGGGCCCGATCGAGAATCTCCGCTTCGCTGTGCGCTGTTTTCGGCAGCATCATCACCACATGGAGCCCGGCGCCCTGGCCGGTCACCACTGCCCGTTTGCCAAAATGAGTTTCAATCGTGCGCAGCAGGAGGTCGTGTTTTTTCTGATAGATCATGCGCATCCGCCGTATGTGTCGTTCCCAGTGACCCTGCTCCATGAAGATCGCCATACTCCTCTGTTCGAGGAGCGAGACCGAGGGGAAATAAGGCCGGTAAAGTTGGCGGTAAGCTGCCAGTAACGCATAGGGGAGGACCATATAGCTCAGACGCAAGGCCGGGGAGAGGATTTTGGAGAAGGTTCCGGTGTAGATGATGTTTCCGGTCGGGTGCAGCCCTTGTAGCGAGGGGATCGGCTTGCCGTGGTAGCGCAGTTCGCTGTCATAATCGTCTTCGATAATGAAGTTTCCTCCCGTTTCCGCCCATTCGATCAAGGCCAGCCGGTTTGCCACCGGCATCACGTAACCCAGCGGCAGCTGGTGCGAGGGGGTGACGTAGGCGATGGTACTGTGACTGGCTTTGAGCTGGTTCAGGTCAATCCCCCCCGATCCGACCGGGATTGGGCAGATGGTGTAGCCATGGTTTTGGAAAACGGAGCGGGGGAGGTGGTAACCGGGATTTTCCACCGCGACGACGGAGTGATTCTCCTGCAAAAGATGCGCAACAATGTCGAGGCTCTGCTGCAGCCCGGCGCAGATCACGATCTGTTCCGGATCACAAATCACGCCGCGGGATCGTTCCAAGTAACCCTGCAGCGAGGTGCGTAATCCCCAGTCTCCCTGGGGATCGCCATACTGAACCAACTGTGAGCTGTTGCGGCGCAGTCCTTCAGTGAAACATTTTCGCCAGAGTTCGGTGGGGAAACTTTCAGGATCGAGGCGGGCCGGGTGGAAATCATAGGCAAAGGACGGTGGCGGACCGGGAAGGTAGTCACTCTTATCCGTTTTCGCGGATCGGGTTAGCGGCGCAACCTCCTGATCCAGGGACGAGACGAAATAGCCGCTGCGGGGCCGGCTGTAGATATATCCTTCGGCGTGCAGCTCCTGGTAAGCGCCGTCAACGGTATTGCGACTGGCGGAAAGTTCGATGGCCAGGTCCCGGACCGACGGGAGCTTGGTATTAGCCGGGAGTTTTCTCGAAAGGATCTGCTCGCGGATCTGATTGTAGAGTTGTTTGTATAAGGGCAGGGGGTCGTGATTACTCAGGATGAACATGTTGCTCTCCAGTATCGCCAATAGTGATCGAGACGGGCCAATACGCCTCGCCGACTTTCCTGCGGATAGTCGCATATCACGGCATCTGCCACCATATAATAAATCAAAACTGCTCCTGTTATTGGTTGCAAGCGCGATCTATGCTGGCATCATTGATGTCAACAACCACAAACCACAGGAGACGTAAAAATGATTCCGGAAAAATTACAGGAAATTATGAAGCAGGATGGCGTCGTCGCGATTGCAACCCTGGGAGAAGATGGACCGCATCTGGTCAACACCTGGAACAGTTATTTGCGCATCAGCGACGAGGGGCGGCTCTTGATCCCTGCCGGTTACATGCATAAAACCGAGGCTAACATTGCATTCAATCCAAACGTCCTGATCACTTTGGGGAGTAGTAAGGTTCAGGGGATGAACGGTCCGGGGGCGGGTTTTCTCATCAAGGGGAAGGCAGCCTTTGTCACCTCCGGTCCGGACTTTGATCTGCTCAAGGCAAAATTTTCCTGGCTGCGGGCCACATTGGCTGTGACCATCGACTCTGCCACGCAGACGTGGTGACGGTAGGCGGCGGGCGTTTCGATGCTGCCATACCTTGCTGAAGACAAAAACCGCCATCCCGGTCAATACCGGGATGGCGGTGAAGATGAACACAAAACACGCCGGCTTCCGACGGTCAGATGTTGTCGTCAAAGGCGGGGTCGCGCGTCTCTTCCCCCCGGGGGAGGATGAGGTTGAGGAGGACGGCGAGGACGCCGCAGAGGCTGATCCCCTGCAGGCTGAAGCTGCCGATGGTCACGCCGAGGCCGCCGATGCCGGTGACGAGGGTCACCGAGACCAGGCAGAGGTTGCGCGGCATCATCAAATCGACCTTGCCGTCGATGATCGTCTTCAGGCCGATCCCGGCGATGGATCCGAAGAGGAGGATCATGATCCCCCCCATGACCGGCATGGGGATGGTCTGGAGGAGGGCGCCGAACTTGCCGACAAAAGCCATGAGGATAGCGAAGCCGGCCGCCCAGGTCATGACCACCGGGTTGTAGTTGCGGGTGAGCATCACTGCGCCGGTGACCTCGCCGTAGGTCGTTACTGGCGGACCGCCGAAGAGTCCGACGACATTGACGGCAAGTCCGTCGCCGAGGAGGGTGCGGTGCAGGCCGGGGCTGGCGGTGTAGTCCTTGCCGACGACGGAGCCGATGGCGAGGATGCCGCCGACGTGCTCAACGATCGGAGCGATGGCGACGGGGATCATGAAGAGGATGGCGGCGAGATTGAACTCGGGGTGTCCGAATTGGGGGATGGCCAGCCAGGGGGCGTCGATGACCTTCTGGAAGTCGACGAGGCCGAGAAAGAGCGATGTGCTGTAGCCGACCACTACGCCGACCAGGATCGGCACCAGTTTAAGGAGGCCGCGGGCATGAATAGCGGTGAGCATGGTGGCGGTGAGGGAGAGGGCGGCGACGCTAAGGGCAAGGCCGTAGGGGATCACCTGGGTTTCGCCGGCCTTGCCGGTCGCCATGCTGATTGCCACCTGCGCGAGACCGAGGCCGATAACCATGACCACCGGGCCGATGACGACCGGCGGCAGGAGGCAGTGGATGAAGCCGACTCCCCGCCACTTTACCAGGCCGGCGGCGATATAGTAGAAGCAGCTCGCCGCAGCGAGGGCGCCGAGGGTGGCGGGCATCCCCCAGGTCTTGACTGAGAAGATCACCGGTGCGATGAAGGCGAAGGAGGAGCCGAGGTAGATCGGTACCTCGCGTTTGGTGCAGAACTGGAAGATCAGGGTACCGATGCCAGCGCCGAGGAGGGCGAGGCTGGGGTTGAGGCCGGTCAAAAGGGGGACGAGGACCGTGGCGCCGAAGGCGACGAAGAGGATCTGGGCGCCACCAAGGGCGGTGCGCCAGGTCGGTTCATGGGGGGTAGTCATGGTTGCGTTCCTTACTTGGTGCCGAAAATTTTATCCCCGGCATCGCCGAGGCCGGGGAGGATGTAGCCCTGTTCGTTGAGGCGCTCATCGATGGCAGCAACGTAGATATCGACATCGGGGTGGGCGGCGCTGACCCGGGCGATCCCCTCGGGGACGGCGACGAGGAAGAGCCCCTTGATCCGCTGGCAGCCGGCCTTCTTCAGCATCTCGATGGTGGCGATGAGGGAGCCGCCGGTGGCGAGCATCGGGTCGATGATCAGGGCGATGCGTTCCTCCATTTCACCACTGAGCTTTTGATAGTAGGCGACCGGCTCGAGAGTCTCTTCGTTGCGGTACAGGCCGACGACGCTGACCCGGGCACTGGGGATCATGTCGAGGACGCCGTTCATCATCCCCAGTCCGGCGCGTAAAATCGGCACGACGGTGATCTTCTTTCCCTTGATCTGCTCAACCTGCACCGGCCCGGCCCATCCGTTGATGGTGATGTTCTCGGTTTCGAGATCCTTGGTCGCTTCGTAAGTGAGGAGGCGCGCCACCTCGGAGGCGAGCTCGCGGAACTGTTTGGTGCTCAGCTCGGACTGGCGCATCAGCCCGAGTTTATGGCGGATCAGGGGGTGTTTGACTTCATGGATTGCCACGGGGAGCTCCTTTGATCAAATATTAATTTGGTAGGACCGAACGAGGATACAGAGGAAGAGCAGAGGGGTCAATAGACTGGACTAGCCATTACGGGCATAACCTGATATTTAAAGTCTATTGTCAACACATTCAAAGGAGACAACCTATGTTTACACGCCCTTTGCTGCCCATCCTGTTCTTCCTGCTGTTCTGTTCTTCGGTGCTGCACGCGGCCCCGTCACTGAACGATCATGACGCTCTGGCCGGCTTAAAGACCGTTAAGGTCATTTTCGACGTGCGCGTGCCGGATAGCGACAAACTCGTCTTCAATCTTGAACTCTTTGCAGAAACCCGCGAAGGTTTGATCAAGCAGGGGGTGACTCCGGAGATGGTCGTAGCTTTTCGCGGCCCCGGTGTCAAGCTCCTCACTCACGACGCTATAGATGAAGAGACGCTTAACCTCATCCGTGAATTGAAAAAGAAGGGGGTGCGTTTCGAGGTCTGTGCTGTGGCGGTACGAACTTTCAAGGCTGATCCTGGCAAGTTGATTCCCGAGGTCAAGCTGGTAGCCAATGGTTTTAATTCGTTGATAGGCTACCAGAACAAGGGCTATGCCATGATCGCAATTAATTAACACAGGCAAGGAAAGATCACATGTTGTTGCAAGGTACCGCGGTTAATATTCTCGCCATCGCCGTTGGCGCGCTCCTCGGTCGGGCGGCCGGCAAACTCCTTTCCGAGCGCGTGCACCGGACGATCATGGCCGGACTCGGGCTCTCGGTTCTGCTCATCGGGCTACAGCTCGGGTTGCGCTGTCAACAGCCGTTGGTCGCCATCGGCAGCCTGATTATCGGCGGGCTTATCGGTGAATGGATCAATATCGAGCGTCGCCTCGAAAACTTCGGCATTCGCCTTGAACGCCTGAGCAGCGGTGACGGTGTTGCCCGCGGTTTTGTCTCCGCCAGCCTCCTGTTCTGCGTCGGGGCGATGGCGATCATGGGTTCGATTCAGGCTGGCAGCGGGTTAGAGCCGACAATCCTGTATGCCAAGTCGGCTCTCGACGGTATCGCCGCCGTCGCCCTCGCTTCTACCTTGGGGGTCGGTGTCCTTTATTCGGCCATCCCCGTCCTTCTTTATCAGGGCGGCATCACTCTTGTGGCCAGCAGTGCTGCCGCCATCCTTACCGCACCGGTGATGACTGAAATGAATGCGGTCGGCGGCTTGCTGATCGTCGCTATCAGCCTCGATCTTCTCGGCATCAAACGCTTTGCCGTCGGCAATCTCCTCCCCTCGGTCTTTGTCAGCATCGGACTGATGTGGTTTTTCGGACTCGCCGGCGCTTGACGCGCCCCCTTAGAACCGGACGGAAGAGTGATTTATGAAACAGTTTCTGAAATATGATTGGGATGCCATTGCCGGGATTATCGCGGCGGTCATCGCCATTATCATGCACATGCTCCACCTCGTTGAAGCGGATGTTCTGCTGACAATCTCCGTTGTTTTGATTGCTCTCCTCTTCTTACGTGATTTGCGCCGCGACCGGCAATCCGAGCAGATTGACGCGGCAGTGCAGCAGACCGAAGGGACGGTCAAGGAGATCCTTAGCCGCTTGAGTCCGCCGGATGCCGTGCTGGTCGGTCCCTTGAATATTCATCAGGTCATGGAAGACTTTTCGCGGCGGGCGCGCAATGAGATGATTTGGTTTCATGTCTGCCCGATCATGTTCAAGCGTCAGGCGTTGTTCGATGCGTTACTGAAGAGCGCCATCGAAAACCCGGCGGTCAAGTCGATCCAGTTTGTTCTGGATCACAGCGATCGCGATCTGTGGGAAAGCGAAGTTGTTCCGAAGATCAAAGGTTGTTCGGGACAGAAGAAGGTGAAAGAGACGATCTGGACGACCATCTCCGGTGGGGTTTCAGCCATTATCTCCGACATCGAAAAAGATACCAGGACCGAATGCCTCCTTAGCTTCTGGGGCGAGCCCTTTATGGCGCGGACCCTCAACCACAATGTACCGCGTTACGTTTTTCATGTGCAAAGTCATTCGGAACTGGTCGGACGCATGGTTGAAGTGGTAAGGTCCAATTGCATGGGTAAATAATCGAAATCTCTCAAGGAAGGAATCACAACATGTCAAAAGATTCAAACTCGTTGGTTAAGCTCATCGGCCTGATTCTCCTGGTCGGCGGTATCGGGATGGTGTTCTGGGGTTACCAGATGTCGGATGCCTTTACTTCCAAATTGACCGAAGGCCTGACCGGGGCACTTCCTGATGCGGTGATGTACCGCTACATCGGCGGAGCCATCAGCAGTGTGGCCGGGCTGTTTTTATTGATGAAAAGATAAATAAAGAATGATCCCGCCGGCAGTTGAGTGCTACTCCATAAGATCGTAGCCAAACATGAACATGACCCCGGAAAAGCCAAGGACGGCGATCTGGGTGCTGACACGCTGTCGCTGATAACCGAAAACCGGGATAACACCGACGCCGATACCTTTCCAGTTGAGCGGAATAGCCCGGTCGTGCGGATCGACATAACCAAGAAGAACGCCGGCGGTCAACTTGAAATAAAGTTGATTTAGACCGGCGTTTTTGTTCCAGCGCTTGCCGCCGTAAAGGTAGCCGGAGGGCTGGTCGAAGGAGTTCTGGAAATAGGCGGCTCCCAACTCCCACTCTCCCCGAGCTTCCCACTCGATCCCGGAAAACCAAGTAAAATCATTATACTCCCGCTTGGTGTTAAGGTGATACGTGTAGGGTCCAAAAAGGAGGGTGAGTCGCTCGGCGTGAGCGCAAAGGGGGGTGGACAGCAGACTGTAGAACAGGATGCAACATATCAGGAAACGGCGAAGGAAGCTTGGTTGATGGAGCTTCAGGACGATCTCTTTAGCGAACGACTTTTGCCGGGCGTGGAATCCTGACCACATGCTCTTCCCTTTCGAGTTCTCCCCGACCGCAACCGCTCAACCCCTTAATAAAGCAATCCCTCCGCCAGACTCAGCACGGCATCAGCGTGGTTAAGTGTATAGATGTGGACCCCCGGCGCCCCGGCAGCGAGGAGTTCCTCTGCCTGTTTACGGGCAAAGATCACTCCCGTTTTCCGCACGGCGTCGGTGCCGCCACGCTGATCGGCGATTTCAAGTTCTTGCAAAAAGACGGGAGGGACAGTGGCGCCGCAGAGAGAGACAATCCGTTTGATGACTTTAAGACTGACGACCGGAAGTATACCAGGAATGATCGGTTTTTCGATTCCCATTGCTCTGGCTTTGGCGACGAAGTCGAAATAGAGCTGATTGTCGAAGAAGAGCTGAGTGACGATAAAATCGCCCCCCTGATCGACTTTGAATTTCAGGAAGTCAAGGTCGATATCAGGACTCACGGCTTCAGGGTGGGTCTCAGGATAGCCGGCCACACCGACGCCGATCTCGGGATGAGTGGCGCGGATAAAGGTGACCAGGTCGGAGGCGTTCTGCAAGGGGAGGCAGGCAAAGATTTCAGGAGACGCATCCTGCGGCAGGTCGCCGCGCAGGGCCAGTACATTATGCACCCCGGCCGCAACCAGTTGATCAAGGAAGGCGGTCAATTTTGCCGTATCAGCGCCGACACAGGTCAGGTGCGCCATCGTCTCCAAGCAGTATTCCCGCGCGAGACGGGCAACGATCTCCAGGGTATCGCTCTGAGTACTGCCGCCGGCACCGTAGGTGACCGAAGCAAAGAGCGGGTTGAGAACTTTGAGCCGCTCGACTGTTGCAAAAAAAGCCGGCCACTCGGCCCGCTCTTTGGGGGGGAAGAATTCCAGGGAAAGGAAGGGTTTTCCTTTTGACAGCAGTTCAGCAATACGCACAAATGACTCCTTTGTATCAGATTTTAACGGCTTACCTGCTGCAGAAGCGTCGCCAGCATCTCCATCCTTGGCATGAAAATCCCCGATTTTCGCCCGTAATCGAGGGGCGCCACCAGGATGGAAGCGATCTCCAGTGGCCGTCCTTCTTCCCGATCGATCTGCATCGACGGTTTGTAGGCGCCCATGCTGTCGGTGAATTCGAGCATTCTTTCGGCGTAACTTTCGGGAATCGATCTTTGCAATCCCTGGGCATTGGCCGCGGCGATGACTTCGAGCATGAGGTCGCGCACAAGTTGGCGAGCAGGTCCCGGCGTCAGCAGATGATCGACCGATTGCTGCAGTAAGGCGCAGAGGCCGTTGAAGGGGATATTCCAGACCAGTTTCTCCCAGCGCGCCCGCATCAAATCGTCCGTAGCGCGACAATCGACGCCGGCCTGGTTGAAAATCGACACCAGTGTCTCAAGACGCTCGCGATCTCCTCTCTGATATTCACCGAGGACGATCCGGCCTTCGCCAAGGTGGTGGACTTCGCCGGGGATGCCGCGATTGGAACAGAGGAAGGCGACGCCGCCTAAAATACTTTTTCCGCCGAAGAGGTCGCCCAGCATTTCTTCGTTGCCGAGGCCGTTTTGCAGGGTGAGGATCTGAGTACTCTCACCAAGGAGCGGTGTGATCAGTTCGGCGTAGCGAGCATTGGCAAAGGTCTTCAGCCCGACCAGAACAAGATCGACCGGGCCGATCTCCTCGCTACGTTTGTAGCATTGCACCTGCGGCAGGATAAAATCCCCGTTGATGGAAAAGACTTTCAGTCCGTCTTTACGGATAGCGTCGTAATCACGGCGCAGGAGAAAATGGACATCTACGCCGCTACGCTGCAGTAGTGCTCCGTAATAAAGTCCCAGCGCCCCGGCGCCGACAATGGCTATTTTCATAAAGAGTCTCACTTCATTTGTTGGATAATGTCCGGAGTAGAGCTGAATTTTTCAGCAAGGAGCAATCTCCTGATGGGTTGCTTTTAAAGTAGACAGTAACAGCGACAGGGTTAGTATTCAACTATATGACGATCCTTTTTTCTTAGGCGGAGCCACTCCATCCTCGCCAATCTGGCGGTGCTGATCCATGCACTCTTTATCCTCTTCGTCATCGCTGGTGGCATTCTTGTCTTTCGTTGGCCGCGCCTTGTCTGGCTGCATCTGCCGGCGGCGTTGTGGGGAGGAGTGGTCGAGATCACCGGTGGGATCTGTCCCCTGACCGACCTGGAAATCTACTGGCGGCGACTCGGCTGGGCGGGTGGCTACAGCGGTTCCTTTATCGAGAACTATCTGGAGCCGCTTGTTTACCCGACGGGATTGACGACGCAGTTACAGGTCTTCATGGGACTCGGGGTTCTGATCCTGAACGGTGCGATCTATCTTTATCTGTGGCGGCACAGGTCACGTAAGAGCCGTTGATATTCGTCCAGAAAATAGGGATTTGACAGAATCGACGGTGTAAAGGATCAATCCGGCCCAGATAAGGATGAAACTCAGCAGATGGGCGGTGGTGAACGTTTCGCCAAAGACAAAGACGGCAAGGATCAAGTGAAAGGTCGGAACCAGGTACTGCATGAGGCCGACGGTCACCAGGCGCAAACGTTTGGTGGCGGCAGCAAACCAGATGAGAGGCGTCGAGGTGATGATTCCAGAAAATGATAGGAGAATCGTAAGGTGAGACGGGCCGGCGACAAAGGCGCTGCGTCCGGCGTATACCAGCCAGCCGAGATAAACAGCAACGAGTGGGAAGAGGAGGAGTGTTTCGACGGTCAGACCGGCGAGAGCATCAACCGGAGCCTGTTTACGTAGCAGGCCGTAGAGACCGAAGGAAAATGCAAGGGTGAGGGCGATCCAGGGGAATTCCCCGTGCTGGATGGTGAGCAGGAGGACACCGGTAGCGGCGAGGAGGAAGCTTGCTCTCTGGGTGCGGCTCAACTTTTCACCTAGAAAGAGGACACCGAGGAAAGCTGAAACCAGCGGGTTAATGAAGTAGCCGAGGCTTGACTCCAGCACCTTGCCCGCGCCGACAGCATAGATGAAGACCAGCCAGTTGATAGCGATCAGGAGGCTGGTGGTGCTTAAGGTGAGGAGGATGCGGGGAGCAGCAAAGGCCTGTCGTACCCCCTGCCAGCGGCGCAGGACAGTGAGAAGGATGATCAGACTCAGCACTGACCAGAAGATACGGTGTGCAAGGATTTCCAGGGACGTTACACCGGCGAGGGCCTTGAAATAAAGGGGGAAGAAGCCCCAGACCAGATAAGCGGCGAGTCCGTAGGCAACACCGCTACGAGCCTCTCGGGTTGTCTGCTCTACTGTTGTGTTCATTGCCGGCCTTTTACCGCTGATTTTTCGCCAGGCCGTAAATAACCTGGTAGGTCGCAGGGATGCTGCCGTTGCTGCCGAAGCGTTCTTGATAAATCGCCATCATCCGTTCAGTCGTTCTCCGGCCGGAGAGTCCGCTGGGGCGTTGAGTGGCGGCGTTCTGGGCGCCGATCCGTTTGAGGCTGCGCAGAAGGTGGGGGACGTCGGGATGTTCTTCCTGCTCGTCAAGAGACTCAAGCTGCCCGGCTAGCCCGGAGACTTTGAGGGCGGATGCGACGGCTTCCTCATCAGGGAAGAGTTGCATGTGAGAGATGGCATCACGACCTTCCTCGACGAGGGCGGCGCTATGAGCGGCGCGCAACTCACGAAGAGTCCCGGCCCCGAAGAGGGCAAAGGCGAAGAATCCGCCCGGCTGCAGGACCCGTTGGACCTCGGCAAAGGCGCGGGGGAGATCGTTCACCCATTGATACATCGAGGCGGAGAGGACCAGGCCGAGCGATGCAGAGCGCATGGGGAGAGCTTCCGCGTCGGCATCAAAGGCGGCGACGGTTGTTAGCCGTGTTGCCGCTGTACAGGTCATGGCGTGGGCAATATCGGCGACAAGAAGGGGGAGCGTCGGGGCTCGTTCCCGCAGTTTGTGGGCAAGATCGCCGGTACCGGTGCCGATATCAAGGGCGAGATGAAAAGGGGAAAGGTCATCGGGCAGGCGGGCGATCAGTCCGGCTACCACCCGCTTCTGCACCAGGGCATAGCAATCGTATTCGCTGGCATGCAAGGAGAAGTGCTGGCGCACCTGGCGGGTGGAGACGGGGGGCAGATTATTCATGACAGGAAATCGCGGATGAGAGCGCTCACCGGTGCGGCAGCGCGGTAAAAAGGGGCGTGACCACAACCGCTGAATTCATGGAAATGTGCTTGCGGCAAAGCGGCGGACAGAAAGCGTCCGGCACCGATCGGGATAATGACATCGGCACTGCCGTGCAGCACCAGAGCCGGCAGGGTGATGGCGGAGAGGTGGCTGCGCAGATCGATCCGGCGCAACAGCTCCAGCCCGCCCAGAGCGGTGGCCGTTTCGACATCGACCAGGAGCGGGGAAGGGGGGGGACATTCCCCTTGAAACTGCAGGGACCAGAAGTTTGCGAGTGTCGGAGTTGGCGCCCGCTTGAAATCGCGAGCAAGAGCTCGCACCGAGGTGTCAGTCAGACCGTGCGGCCAATCCGGCGTCGCGACAAAACACGGCGTGGTGGCAAGCAGGATGAGGCGCTTTATGTGCTGCGGAAACCGTGCGGCCAGCTCCTGGGCGATCATCCCCCCCAGCGACCAGCCGAGGAGAGTCACCGTTTCCAGTTTGAGAGCATCGAACCAGTGGAGTAAATCCTCGGCTAGAGCAGCGAGATCGATCGTGGCCGATGCCGTCGAAGCGCCGTAACCGGGGAGATCGGGGGCAAGACAGTGGCAGTCGGGGAGTCGGCTCATCAGTTCGTCAAAGATCGCCGCAGAGCTTCCCCATCCATGAATGAAGACCAGTGGCGCACCGCTGCCACTGCTGCGCCAGGCAAAGGTGCGGCCATCCGGCAGAAGCAGAGAGTTCATTCTTCTCCTCCTTGTCCTTTGATAATCGCAATGATCTGAGCGGCGGCGGCTTCAAGCTCAAGAGGGTCATGCGTCGCCATCACCGTGGCGCGCAGGCGGCAGCGGCCGACCGGAACGGTGGGGGGACGCACCCCTTGCAGGCAGATCCCGGCGGCCAAAAGGGCGCTCGCCGCGGCCATGGTCGGCTGCGGGTCTTTGGTGAGGATCGGCACAATCTGGGTCGTGCTGTCGAGCAGGTCGAGGCCGGCAGCCTGGAGTCGAGTGGTAAAGCACTGGCGATTCTCGGCGAGACGGGCGCGCAGCTGCGCTCCCTCCGGGCTGGCAACGATGCGGAGCGCAGCGCTGGCCGCGGCGGGCACCGCTGGCGGCAAGCTGGTGGAGAAGATAAAGGAACGGCTGCGGTTGATTAGAGTGTCGACCAAGGGGCGGGCGGCAGCCAGGTAGGCACCTGCGCCTCCGAGAGCTTTGCCGAGCGTCCCCATGTGCAGATCGATGGCGCTCAGGCAGCCGCAGAGTTCGGCACTGCCGCGTCCATTTGTGCCGAGGACACCGGTGCCGTGCGCGTCATCGACCATGAGCAGCGCATCGTATTTGTCCTTGAGACGCACCAGTTCCGCCAGTGGGGCGATCACGCCATCCATACTGAAGACGCCGTCGGTGACGATCACCCATTTCCCGCGCCGGCACGGCATTTCAGAGACGAGAAGTTCTTCGAGGGCGGCAACATCGGCATGAGGATAAACAATAGTGCGGGCGCTGCTCAAGCGACAGCCGTCAATGATCGAAGCATGATTAAGGGCGTCGGAAAAGATGATGTCGCCGGTGTCGAAGAGGCCCTGGAGAATGCCGGTATTGGCGGCATAACCGCAATTAAAGAGGAGAGCAGCCTCTGTCCCTTTGAATGCGGCGATTTCTTCTTCAAAGTCCCGATGCGGGGACAATGAACCGGAAAGGAGACGACTGCCGCTGCTGCCGACGCCGAAGCGGGCAGTGGCGGAGCTGGCGGCGGCGATGAGCTGTGGATGAGTGGCGAGACCCAGATAGTTATTGGAGGAGAGGAGGAGGGTGTCACGGCCGTTCATGCGGACATGGGCGGCTGGAGCACTCTCGATGGTGCGGAGCACCCGACGCATCCCCTTGGCATCGAGGCTGGCCAGCTCTTTTTGATAGTCGGCAAGGAGATTGTTCATCCGCTAAAGACCTCGTCATGATGGATCCGTCCGATTTGGCTAAAGAGGACCGGTTCTTCTTCGAGAAAGGCGGTGATGGCGGCGAGGTTGAAGGTCGATCGCTGATAAAAGAAGGCGCGGCCGCCCAGCCTGTCCCCTTTTTCTTTCAGGTGCGGGAAACGCACATAGCCCCGCAGCGGGGAAGCGACATACCCGGCCGTATAATCGGGATCATCCGACCAGCAGAGTTCAGCCACAATTCCCGGTGATAGCAGAACTTTTCCGGCCAGGGCGAGAGCTTCACGCAGATGTGCCGTGTCGCGTCCACTCCCCTGCAATGCGGCAGTCAAGGCTATGTGGGCTGCCTGACTGAGATCCATTCGGCTGACGCGGAGACCGCGGGCGTGGTCACTCTCCAGGCGCTCGCCGTTCTTTGCATCGACGAGCATGGCGCCGCGCATGACTTTTCCTCCCGGTGCGGCGCCGCTGGCCAGAGCCCGGATGGCGGCAGAAGCGGCCGTGTCACTGACACCTGCGCGCAACAGTTCAGCCCTGGCTGCAGAACGACCGGCATGGAGATTGCTAACCAGGACGGTCGTGATATCAGGGAGGGGAGCATGTTCTATAGAGGTGGCAGGAAGAGTATCGATGGTGAGGTGAATCGTGTCAGGGTTGCCCCGCGAATGATCAAGGGCCCGGGTGATCATCGCGCTGGCAATGGTCGCCAGATCCTGAGCCGGAGCAATCCGCTCGGCGCCGGAGATGTGTTCGCTCGATAGCGCGGCGCGCATGCGGATACTGAAGAGTCGGCTCATAATGGCGCGAAATTAACATGCTCACAAATCATTGTCAACCACATGGATATCTTCAGGTTTACAATGATTTGTGAGCAATCCGGTTGACATCCCGTACTGCTTCTCTACAATATGCAGCATCGCTTTTACTGTGTCGCTGAGATTTCACCCCTCACTGAAGGAGTCATAGATGAACGTTGTAGCCTTTAACGGTAGTCCGAAAGAGAATGGCAATACTGCGGCCGCATTAAAACTCGTTGGATCGATATTGGAAGGGGCGGGAGTCACCGTCAACTTCGTGCATCTCGGCAAAGAGGTGATTCGCGGCTGCACGGCCTGCGGCGCCTGCATCAAAAATCGCAATGAGCGTTGCATCATCGAAACAGACAACGTCAACGATTACATCCAGTTGATGAAGAATGCCGACGGTATCCTCCTGGGCTCACCAGTGCACTTCGCGGCGATTGCCGGTACCATGAAATCTTTTCTTGATCGCGCCTTTTACGTCACCGGGGTCAACAGTTCGCTGCTGCGCCATAAGGTCGGCGCTGCTGTTGTCGCCGTCCGTCGCTCCGGCGGGGTCACAACCTTTGATGCCTTGAACCACTATATCAACTATGCTGAAATGGTCATGCCCGGATCCAATTACTGGAACGTCATCCACGGCACCCGTCCCGGCGATACCGTCAAGGATGAAGAGGGCGAACAGATCATGCATACCCTGGGACGGAATATGCTCTGGCTACTGCAGTTAATCGAGGCGGGCAAGAGCACGCATCCGGCTCCGGCCCTGGAGCGTAAGGTTTACACCAACTTTGTCAGATGATGATTGACACCTGACCCCGCCGTACTCGATACTCCGGCCCTATGATTCGTGACGACTATGATGACCAGGCATGGGACGCACTCTGTAAAGGGTGCGGCCTGTGCTGTTTTGAGAAACTTGAAGCTGAAGATGGCCGGATCACCTATACCCAGATCCCCTGCCGTTATCTCGACGTCGTCACCCGGCAGTGCCGGATCTTTGACCGGCGCCTGGAGATCAATCCTTCCTGCATCAAGTTGACCCCGGCGCTGGTGTCGAAGCTCCACTGGCTGCCGATGCACTGCGGTTATCGTGGCGACCTGTCCGGAGTGCCCCGGAAAAAGCAGCGCCGCCGGCGTTAAACCCTTTCTTTACGGAAATGCCAGGAATAGCCGGACAGGTTTACCGCTGATTCCGCCCCTTTACCCTTGAGGGGGGAGGCTCCTTGTGCTACTATGCGCGCCCTGTAACTTTAAAATTTGACCATCGATGGAGCCTGATATGATTGGTAATATCCTGAAAAAGATTTTTGGCAGCGAGAGTGATCGCGAATTGAAGCGGTTGCAACCCCTCGTTGACAAGATTAACTCCCTGGAAGCGCAGACAATCGCCCTTTCTGACGAGCAGCTCCGTGCCAGGACTGAAGAGTTCCGGGCTCGGCTCCGCCAAGGCGAGTCCCTTGATGACATTCTTCCTGAAGCCTTCGCGGTGGTGCGTGAAGCCGGGCGACGAATTCTCGGTATGCGTCATTTTGACACCCAGCTTATTGGCGGCATGGTTTTGCATCAGGGGAAAATTGCCGAGATGAAGACCGGCGAAGGGAAGACCCTGGTCTCGACCCTCCCGGCCTACCTGAATGCTCTCAGTGGTCAGAGTGTCCATATTGTCACCGTCAACGATTACCTGGCGCGCCGTGACTCGGAATGGATGGGCAATATCCATCGTTTCCTCGGTTTGAGCGTCGGAGTCATCGTCCACGGGCTCAACGATGCCGAACGCAAGGCGGCTTACGCCTGCGATATTACCTACTGCACGAATAATGAACTCGGCTTTGACTATCTGCGCGACAATATGAAGTTTTCTCTCGACGATTATGTCCAGAGGGATTTGAATTTTGCCATCGTTGACGAGGTCGACTCCATCCTTATCGACGAAGCACGGACACCGCTGATCATCTCCGGCCCGAGTGAGGGGTCCAGCGAGCACTATTACACCGTCAACAAGATTATCCCGCGGCTGGTCAAAGGGGAGATGATCGAGCACCGGGATGGCAAGATCGGCCTGTCGAGTAAAGAATATACTGGCGATTATACCATTGATGAAAAGGCCAAGAACGCCGCTTTGACCGAGCAGGGGGTCCTCACCGTTGAGAAGTTGCTGGGGATCTCCAATCTCTTCGATCCCAAGCATATCGAGATTTTGCACCATGCCAATCAGGCGCTGCGGGCGCACACACTCTTCCGGCGTGATGTCGATTATGTGGTCAATGATGGCGAGATCGTCATTGTCGACGAATTTACCGGCCGGATGATGCCGGGTCGGCGCTGGAGTGACGGTTTGCACCAGGCGATCGAAGCAAAAGAAGGGGTCAAGATTGAAAGTGAAAATCAGACTCTGGCGACGATCACTTTCCAGAATTACTTCCGCATGTATAAAAAACTTGCGGGGATGACCGGCACTGCCGATACCGAGGCGACCGAATTCAACGAGATCTACAAGTTGGGGGTTTCGGTCGTTCCGACCAATCGTCCGATGATTCGAATTGACCAGGCGGATGTTATTTATAAATCGGAGAAGGAAAAATTTAACGCAGTTGTGGCGGATGTGATCGAGCGCCATGCTAAAGGGCAACCGTCGCTGGTCGGCACCATCTCCATCGAAAAGTCAGAAACACTGGCGTTAATGTTACGCGAAAAAGGGATCCCCCACTACGTCCTTAATGCCAAGCACCATGATCGCGAAGCTGAGATTGTTGCCCAGGCCGGCCGCAAGGGGGCTGTGACGATCGCCACGAATATGGCCGGGCGCGGCACGGATATCATCCTCGGAGGAAATCCCGAGATGATGACGAAGCGTCTTGCCGCCGAAGTCGCCAACAGCGAGGAAGTCTACGCCGATCTCCAGGAAAAATGCCGTGAGCTTTGTGCCAAGGAGAAGGAAGAAGTGCTTGCCGCCGGCGGCCTTTATATCTGCGGTACCGAGCGTCACGAATCGCGGCGTATCGATAACCAGTTGCGCGGCCGTTCCGGCCGGCAAGGGGACCCCGGTGAGAGCCGTTTTTATCTCTCCCTGGAAGACGATCTACTGCGCATCTTCGGCTCACATCGCGTCGCTTTCATAATGGATAAACTGAAAATCCCTGAAAATGAGCCGATTGAGCATGGCATGATCTCCAAGGCGATCGAAAATGCCCAGAAGAAGGTCGAAGCGCATAACTATGAGATCCGCAAGCATCTTATCGATTATGATGACGTCATGAACAAGCAGCGCGAGGTCATCTATTCACAACGCAAAGAGGTTCTTTCCGGCGTCGGTGTCCGTGAGATTTTCCAATCGATCATTGACGAAACGATCGACACCCTCGTCGCTTCGCATTGTCCTCCTGCGGTCAAGGGGCATGAACAGCACTGGGACCTCGATGCATTAGTCGACGAGTGTTACTCGCTCTTCTGTTTTCGGCCGCAACTCCCGAGCGTGCAAACGCCCCAGGAGATGCACGAAGCGTTGCAGGCGGCGGTCAACAAGCGTTTACAGGAGAAGGAAGCCGACTTCACCACGCCGGTGATGGATCAGTTGATGAAGATTCTTCTGCTACAGGCGATCGACGGACAGTGGAAAGATCATCTGCTCTCCATCGATCATCTCAAGGAAGGGATCGGTCTGCGCGGCTATGCGCAGAAAAACCCCAAAGAGGAATACAAAAAAGAGGCCTACAGTCTCTTTATGGATCTGATGATCCGCATCCGTCAGGAAGTAGTGACCAAGCTCTTTTACGTGCAATTGGTGCATGAGGAGGATGTGGCAAAGATGGAAGCGGAAGAACTGGAGCGCAACCGCGCTACCTTGCGGGGAATGACCGGTGAAGATGAAGGCGCAGAAGAACATCGGCCCCTTACCCGGGAAGAAGAGAAGGTCGGGCGCAATGAACTGTGCCCCTGCGGCAGCGGCAAGAAGTATAAAAAATGTTGCGGGCAGGGTTAATCCTTTAACTTCAGATGATTAGAGATTAAACATCATGCAAAATCTCAAGATAAAAGGCTTTCGTTTTGCCGCCTGCTCTGCCGGGATCAAGAAGAGCGGTAAGCTCGACATGGGTTTGATCGTTTCGTCGACACCGGCGCGTTGTGCAGCGGTCTATACCACCAACAAGGTTGTGGCCGCGCCAATCGTCATCACCCGCGAGCGTCTGTCTGCAGGTATCTGTCAGGCGATTCTGGTCAACAGCGGCAATGCCAATGCCTGCACCGGTACTTCCGGCCATGCCGTCGCCCTGCAGACGGCTGAACTTGTCGCCGCGCAGTTGCAGATTCCAGTCGAAACAGTTGCCATCGCTTCGACCGGAGTCATCGGTCAACTCCTGCCTTTGGCTCCCTTTGAAGCGTTTCTGCCGCAACTGGTTAGCACTCTCAATGAAGATCAATGTGCCGGCGTTGCTGAGGCGATCCGCACCACTGATGCCTACCCCAAAATAGCCACAGCAAAAGGGGACAGCAACGGCCATCCCTACAATATCGTCGCCATTGCCAAGGGGGCGGGGATGATCCATCCGAATATGGCGACCATGCTTTCCTTTGTCATGACCGATGCGCAGGTCGCACCGGATCTTCTCGATGGGGCTTTGCGGCGTGCCGTTGATGCATCTTTTAATAGTATCACCGTCGATCGCGATACTTCGACCAACGATATGGTTTTGATCCTCGCTAACGGCGCAGCGACGGGAGCGGAGCTCCAAAACAATACTCCGGACGGGGATGTTTTTAGCGAACATCTCGCGTCTGTACTGTTGCAACTGGCGAAGTTGATTGTCAAGGACGGGGAAGGGGCGACCAAGGTCGTCGAGATCGAAGTACGCGGGGCACTGGACGATGCTGAAGCGCGGCAGGCGGCCATGAGTGTTGCCACCTCCAGTCTGGTCAAGACCGCCTTCTTTGGCGAGGACGCCAACTGGGGCCGGATCATTGCCGCAGTCGGTTACTCCGGGGCGGAAATCGATCCACAGCGGGTCGCTGTCTCCTTTGGTGGAGTATCAGTTGTGCGTGACGGCATCAGCACCGGCGCTGAACTTGAAGCCAAAGCCACCGCTGTACTGAAGCAGCCCGAATTCAAGGTGACCATCGATCTCCATCTTGGGAGCGGCCTGGGACGCTATTTCACTTCGGATTTGACTTACGACTATGTCAAGTGCAATGCCTCTTATCGAAGTTGAAGGCTTTGCGGTCCTTCCCTTCTAATTTTTCCGGATAAATTTCATGCCTTCTCAGTCCGTACCGATTCAACGCGTTATCCTCATCGTCCTTGACGGCGTTGGTATCGGTGCCCTGCCGGATGCCGCCAGTTATGGTGACAGTGGAGCCAATACCCTGTTGCATATTGCCCAGGCAAAGGGCGGCTTGTCTCTCCCCAATCTGCAGAGTCTCGGTCTTGGTAATATTTTACATCTCCCCGGCATCCCCCCCTCATTACCTGCTACGGCACATTACGGGCGGATGCAGCCGTGTGCCTCCGGCAAGGATTCCACCACCGGCCATTGGGAAATCTGCGGCGTAACACAATTGCAGCCCTTTTCTACCTTTCCGCACGGTTTCCCCGCTGAAATCATCGCGGCCTTTCAGGAACAGACCGGTTTGGAGCCACTGGGTAATATCGCGGCGAGCGGCACAGATGTTTTGCGACTTTTTGGAGAAGAACACCTGCGCAGCGGCCGTCCGATTATCTATACCAGTGTCGATTCCGTACTTCAGATTGCCGCGCATGAAGAGATCATGGCCCCGGAGCGTCTTTACGAAATCTGCCGGATAGCCCGGAAGATTCTCGACCCCTATCGCGTCGCACGGGTCATTGCCCGCCCCTTTAGGGGCACTGCGGTCGATGACTTTAAAAGGACGCGGCGACGTCGTGATTTTTCCATGCTGCCAACCACGCCGACAATCCTTGATGATCTCATCAATAATCGTTTGCCTGTTTACGCCATCGGTAAAATCAGCGACCTGTTTGCCGGGCAGGGCATCTCGAACTCTGTCTCCACCCGCAATAATCAGGAGGGGATGGAGCAGACCGTGGCGGCCCTTAAAGAGATAGAGCGGGGGGTGATCTTCACCAATCTTATCGACTTCGATATGGAGTTCGGACATCGCCTCGATGTGGCCGGCTTCGCCCGGGCTCTGGAACGATTTGATTCGGACCTTGCTTTGCTCCTTGCTGCCTTGTCTCCGACTGACCTCCTCATCATCACCGCTGACCACGGTTGCGACCCGACCACCGCCGGGAGCGATCATAGCCGTGAGTATGTGCCGCTCCTCGTCTGGCAGTCGGGCATGACGGCAGGCAGGGATCTGGGGACACGGGCGACCTTTGCCGATATTGCCGCCACCATTGCAACAATCTTCTTTTTGCCCCTCCGCAACGGCACGCCTCTGGTGCTGGAGTAGATCATGCTTGACTTTATTTGGCCGAGACCTTATCCATATATTACAATAAGGTTTGTGATGCTGATTTAATCTACATTCAGGAGAAGAAGACAATGGCGCAACAGGAGTTCGACAAACATGTCAATCTCGAACGTCAAGCAGAAATACTCAAAGTCCTCGGCCATCCGATCCGCCTGAAAATTGTTGCCGGACTCCTTTCCCAGAGTTGTAACGTCAAAAAGATCTGGGAGTGTCTGGAATTGCCCCAGGCGACTGTTTCCCAGCATTTGTCGCTATTGAAGAGTAAACAGATCATTGCCGGCCGCCGCGACGGTACGGAAGTTTTTTACAGCGTCATATCTTCTGAAGCCAAGGATATTATCGCCGCAATCTTTGCCCCACAAAATCTTTGTCGCTGACATTTCTATGAACAAAAAACGTTTTCACCCTTTTGCTTTTTTGCTTTTGCTGTGGACATTGTTTTTACTTTCCGCCCCGTGCCCCCTTGCTGCCGATGAATCTGCACCTGTCCCTGCAAATAAAGCAACGATCGAGGTCTTGTCTGACCTTGATCGGCACTACAACCTCTCCTTCCTTTGGTTTGACCATCTCGCCAGCGGGCAGTTAAGTTTTAGTCCTGATCCGTCAGCGCCAAATCGTTATCGTGCACTTCTTGATGCCAAGACACTCGGTGTGGCCGCTTGGTTAACCGGTGACCGGATGCAGCGTTACGAAACCCTGATGGAGATGACCCCGCAAGGGCGACTTCAGACGCTCGAATACAAGTCGATGATTTACAAGAATAAGGGGGGAAAGGTCGAACAATCGAAACACTATACCTTTAATGCTAAAACCCGGACGATAATGATGACCCGCAGTAAGGCCGGGATACAAGGGAAAGAACAACCAATCAAGGTATTCAGCGAGCGTTTCCCTGTTGATTTTCTCACCGCCGGATTCAATTTTATTCTGGGAGTCGATGGGCCGATTCGAGCGGGAGAACGCAAGGAGATCGTTACCTTCGATGACAAGGGGGAACGAACGATTGTGATTGAAGTCCTGAGAGCCGACGCTTGGCCAAAAACCACTTTCTTCCCCGCGGGGAGTGGAACCCTTCTTAAGATTATTCTACCCCCTGACATTCTTGATACCAGCGACGGCGCTGTCTATGCTCTGCTCGATGAGAAGTTTTTACCGTCCCGGGTGATCGTCAAGAATGTTTTGGGGTTGGGTGATGTGCGCTGTGAATTACGGCCATAAACACTCAATTTTCAAATGATATGGAAATAATTAAGGTAGAGAGACAATGAAAGAACGTCGCGCCGAATTCGTTCGTCTGCGCAAATCGGAACGGGCGCGCCATCTCTTTGAGTTGGCAGTTGAATTCTATAACTCCGGCCAACGGGTGCTGATTCTTGTCGCGGATGATGATCAGGGGGTCAAACTCGATCACTTTTTGTGGACGTGGAAAAGAGATTCTTTTTTGCCGCATGCCTTTGACAACGGCGCTGTTGAGTGTCTCGGCGATCCAATCGTCATTGCCTCGACCGAGCGCAATGCCAACGCCAGTCGGGTCGTTATCCTCGGCCGGCCGGCACCGCTGAATTTCCTTCGCCAGTTTGATACTGTCATCGACTTTGCCGAAACCTACGATGAAGAACTCGCCGCAGCCAGTCGCAAACGGTACCGCGTTTATCAGGAAGCCGGTTTTGTCACTACCCTCCGTGAATAGCGGCGGAGGCCAAAGCCTGATACGCCTTGCCGGCGTCGTTGAGTCCGAAATTCCGTGCCTGTTCTCTGCCGAAGTTGCAGTGGCACTGAGTCACTGGCAGGCGCGACCCGGGATGGTTGTCACGGTTGTCGATGCCGCCGGAGTGATGTGGCGGGGACGCCTCACTGATCTCAATGCCAGCGGGGGGATTCTGATCCCCTTTCAGCGCTCTTTGCGGCCGTTCGAAAGTTCTTTAGCTCTGACTGTCTATCAGGCGCTGCCGGAGAAAGAACGATTCGAACTCATTCTTGAAAAGCTCACCGAACTCGGGGTGACCCGCATCGTCCCCATTATTTCGCAGCACTCTTCCACGCTGGCGGCGCGCGATGCCAAACAGCCGAAATCCCACCGCTGGCCGGAAGTGCTCCGCCGGGCCGCCGTGCAATGTCGCCGGGCGATCATTCCGGAACTCAGCCCCTGCCTTGATCTCGCCAGCGTCTTTACTGATGCCAACAACGACACTCTCCGTCTCATGCTTTATGAAGGGGAGGGGACATTCTCCCTCAAAGAGACACTCGCCGGCCAGGAGTGCCGGCAGGTCGCCTTGCTGGTCGGTCCCGAAGGGGGCTTTGCCGCCGAGGAAGTCGCGGTCGCGCGTTGTAACGGATTTCTGCCGGTCTCCCTTGGTCCGCGCATCCTTCGCACCGAAACTGCGGCAATCAGCGCCGCCACCGTGATCCAGTACGCCCTCGGCGATTTGAACTAAGGAAAGTTATCAATGTCTCTCTCCATCGCGCCAGCAACGCCATTAACCAACATTGCCGTCATTCTCATCGAACCGCAAGGTCCTCTCAATATCGGCTCGGTCTGCCGGGTGATGATGAACTTCGGTCTGGCGGATCTCCGTCTGGTTAATCCCCAGACGGATCACCTCGGTGAAGAAGCGCGACGCATGGCGGTGCGGGCCACTCCCCTTCTGGAGCAGGCGCGGGTCTATCTCTCCCTCCCTGACGCCCTGGCCGGCTGCAGCCTCGCCATCGGCACCACCCGTCGGTTCGGCAAATACCGGGAGGACTTCATCCACCCCAATGATGCCGGGCGGGAGATCCTGACGGCAGCAGCCACGGCTTCGACCGCCCTGGTCTTCGGTCGCGAGGATCGCGGCCTCCACACCAACGAACTTGATCTTTGTCAGCGCTTCCTCACCATCCCCACCAGCGACGAACTGCCGTCGATGAATCTCGCTCAGGCTGTCGCTGTCTGCCTTTATGAAGTCGGTCAGGCGGCCGCACAAGCCGCAGGGAAAGTGCGGGAACGGCGACGCAAGAGCGCCCCCTCCGCGGCGATTGAAGCGATGTACAGTCACATGCGCCAGAGCCTTTTGGAGATCGGTTACCTTGACCCGCAGAATCCTGAACACATCCTCCGCACCTTCCGTCGCATCTTCAGTCGCGCCGGTCTCAATGAACGGGATGTACGCATTCTGCAGGGACTCTGGAGCCGCCTCGACTGGATCGAGAACGAGCGCCGTAAAACTAAGGAGAACAAGTGATGCTCCTCCCTCCCGCCAGTCAGCCGTCCTCTGTCCTGCCGGCTGTCCCCGCCATTGTGCCCCCTCCCTTCGTCGAGGAGATCCTCACGAACGGTCTGCACCTGCGTTATTATGATCAGACCAACCGCTACTTCGGTGACTATCATCGGGTCCGGATTGTTGTCGAGATCGAACTGGCGCTGAGCAACGAGCTGCTGATCGATCAAGAGTTGCTGACGGCCGGCAAAAAACGCTTTGGAGTGAGCCTGACGACCAACAAGGTTCTGGAGCGGATGGGGGTTCCAGGGGGCCGTGTCGATGCACTGCGGGCAGAACTCGTCGCCAGCTATCAAAACGAAGTGCAGAACTATCTCAGCCGCCCGGAAGTCCCCCTGCGTCTCCTTCGTGCCGAATTAGCCATTAAACCTTCGGCGTCGACGATTCTGAGGATGCGCTGATGCTCGAATTGACCATTGAGAACCTCGTCTTTGGCGGCAACGGTCTCGGTCGTCTCGACGGCAAAGCGATCTTTGTCCCGCTGACCGCTCCCGGTGATCAGATCCTTTGTCGCATTGTTCGCGACAAGGGGCGCTGGGCCGAAGCCGAACTGGTCGAAATCCTCCAGCCAGCAGCCGAGCGGATCACACCACCTTGTCCGGTCTTTGGTCTGTGCGGCGGCTGTCAGTGGCAATTCCTGCCTTATAGCGAGCAGGCAAGGTGGAAGGAAGCGATTTATCGCGATCTCCTCCAGCGTCAAGCCGGGGTAGCCGCCGAGAAGATCCGGCCGATTGTCGTTGCGCCGGAACCTTACGCCTATCGCAGTCGCGCCCAGTTCAAATGTTGCCACGGCAGCCAAGATTTTACTCTCGGATTTTTTCGCAAAGGGAGTCATAACGTCGAAGGAATCAACGCCTGCCCCCTGCTGCCGGCGGCGGTGAATCAGCTGATTCCATTGCTGAAGTCGGCGATTGACGGAACCGCCGTGGCCACCCATATCCCCCAAATCGACGCGGGCATCGATGATCGCGGCAAGGTGCGGCTAGTCATCCATGCCCGCAACAATGCCGGCGCTGAAGTCGCAGAGCTGCTGCGCCCCCTGGCTCTTCAGGAGGATTTTGCGCTCTTCGTGCAGAGTGATCGTCGGGAAGAGGGATTACGTCATGTTTGCGGCGAGGAAGATCTGGTCATCAACTGCGACACGCCGCCCTTGGCGTTGGCGTACAAGGCCGGAGGATTCTCCCAGATCAATCTCGAGCAGAATCGCACTCTGCTCAACGCCGTCCTCAGCGCCGCAGAGTTACAAGGGAAGGAGCGGGTTATCGATCTATACTGCGGAATGGGAAATTTTTCGCTCCCACTGGCTCTGCGTTGTGCCGAAGTCGTCGGTGTGGAGGATTATGCGCCGTCGATCATCCAAGCCAAGATTAATGCCCGACAAAACAGTCTGAAAAATACCCAATTTTACGCCCGTCCGGCTTTTGGTGCCCTGCGCGCTTACGGTCAGGCTGCACCCTTCGATCTCGTCGTCCTCGATCCACCGCGGGAGGGCGCGAGCGATGTCTGCCGCGAACTTATCGACCTTGGCCCGCCGCGCATCCTCTATATCTCCTGCGACCCGGCCACGCAAGCCCGGGATCTCAAGACCCTCCTCAATAACGGCTATCGCTGCCTCTCCGCCCAACCCTTCGATTTCTTCCCGCAAACCCATCACATCGAAAGTTTGGTCGTTCTCGTTCGCAACTGATCCCGTGCATGCTTTGGTCCTGTCTTCAGTTTCGCGACCGGGGCGCCGTGAACCTCAGCCCTCTCCCTAGCTCGGCCGACCCTGCTCATCATGGCTCATGACGATGCGTCGACTTGTCTGCCAGCGCCGCACCTGTTCCTCCTCCACGCCGAAAAATTCCGCCAGTTGCGCCTGCATCAAGGCATCGGGCTGTCGCGTGCGCCGCTCGTGATGGCGAAAGCGCAGCAGGTTGTAGCTGGACCATCCGATCAGAACCACCCCGATGAGCACCACCACTAAAATGTACACAAATGGCACGCGAAACAAGCTGCCGAGACCATCGAAGCGAAACATCGCCAGAAAGGCCAGATGACCGCCCAACAGCCAGGCGCCGAGAGTCAATAGCGGCCACAGCAGCACTCCGAGAAACACCCAGAACATGCCGGTCAACACACCCTGGCTGTAGCGCTGCAACCGCGAGACTCCCTTGGGGTTTTCGATGATGGGTGGCTTCATGGGGCGACTCCTTCACCACTTTGAGCAACGCCGCGATCGGGACTGACCCAGGTGGCGCGGCGTCCACGCGGCTTGAACAAGGCTTTGGGCAGCCCGACGATGGAGGCCAGCAGATTGATCAACCAGAAAGCCAGGGGATACCAGATCATCCAGTAGTAACAGCGCCCCAGACCCTTTTCATAGCGTGAATCAATACGCAGACTCACAGCGAATTGCAGCAGACAGGTCAGTCCGAGCACCACCCCGGGCCAGTGAGGCACCATGGAGGGCAGCTCCAGATATTCGGGCAGGGGCATGAAAAAACTCAGGCTCCAGAGCACCACCACTGCCAGCATGCTGTAGCTCCAGATGACACTGACGGCGAATTCGAGAACCACCGGCCACATGCGCCGTTTTTTCCAGTTGAACAGGCCACCGATATTGGCGAGCAGCACCTCGTAGCCGCCCTGTGCCCAACGCAGCCGCTGCTTCCACAAACCGCGCAGCGTCTCGGGCATGAGAATCCAGCACAGGGCGTTGGGCTCAAAGCGGATGTCCTGGTAATTGAGCTGAAGTTTCCAGCTGATGTCGATATCCTCGGTCACCTTGTCAAGGCTCCAGAACCCCACTTCGTGCAGCGCCGATTTGCGAAAACCCGACACCACTCCCGAAACGGTAAAGACGCGTCCGTAGATGCGCTGGGCGCGCTTAATCATGCCGATGATCGCCGAAAATTCGCCGACCTGCACCTTGCCGAGCAAGGTCGAGCGGTTGCGGATGCGAGGATTGCCGGTCACTGCGCCGACCCGTGCGCCGTTGACGAAGTGACTCATGATCCAGGTGGTGGCGTGGGGATCGAGCAAGGCATCGCCGTCGATGCAGATTAAAAACTCGTGGGGTGATGTCAGGGCCGCCATGCGCAGCCCCATGGCCTTGCCCTGATTCTGGGTGAAATGCAGCACGCGCAGGCGCGGATGCTGATCGGCCAACTCGTCGAGGATTGCCCCCGTGTCGTCATTGCTGCCGTCGTTGACGGCGATGATGTCGAAGTCGGGATAGGTCTGGTTGAGCAGCGCGACAATCGTCTCGCGCACGTTATCGCCCTCGTTGTGGCAGGGCACCACCAGGGACACTCCGGGATATTCGCGCAGTTTGGGTTCGTTCTGGTAACCGCCCTGGTTGCGCTCGTGGCGCCAATAGTAATAAATGGCGCCGATCATCCAGAAATAGGCCATGAACAGCGGATAGAAAAACAAAAAGGCCAGTAGCGCGCCTCGGACCTGTTCGAGATAGGTGAGCATCATGGCAGATAGGGGTAGGTGCGTAAGGACATGATCGGCATCAAATCCTCCGCCCGCGGCTGGTTGTGGAAGAAATTGTCGGGATAATAACCGTAATGCCGGGCGCCCTCGCGAGTCAGCAGACGCATCTGCTGCGCCAGAACGCTGCCGGGAATGGCTTCGTTGCTCCTGCGCCAATCGACGCTTTGCAACTCAAAGACCGCCTTGTCCAAGCCGCCGGGTACCTTGGCGACGCTCTGGACAATGGTGTGCAGCCAGGCATCGGGATCTTCGGCCCCTTCCATGTAGGGCATGGCCATGACGGCGGTGTAATCATACTTCTCAAGAAAGCGCGGCAGGCTCTGGGCGAACCAGGCCTCGCTGTCCCGCTCCAGTACCGGTCGTGCATAGTGATTGCGCGCCGTCTTGACGGCGGGCCGCCAGGTGCGCACCCGCTCGGCGAGATGGGCGGTGAAATCGTGCAACGCCTCACCTTTCAAACGCGTCCAGACGCGTTTGTGCGCCTCATCGGTACGGATTGCGCCGATGTCACCGGGTAGTCCGGCCGCCTGATAAGCGGTCAGGGATGCAGGGTTTGCATCCTCGAAATCAGAGAGCAATGCGTCGTCGTGAAACAGCAATCCGGCAAAGGCGGCATGCTTGGCCAGATCTTCGTAAAGCTCGGCGGCCAATTGTCTGGCGCGTGGAGAAAAAGGCGACAGGCGGCGATACTGGTGAGGATCGGGCGACACACTGTTGTCCTCGGACCAGGCCAATACCTGATCGGCTTCATCGCCCAGAGTGAAGGCCAGCACCGGCATCCAGGCATAAACCTGCACCCCGGTGCGCACCCGTAGTTGCCAGGCGACGCGGTTGAAGAGATCGGCGCGCAGGGGCAGATGACGGTTAGGGAAATAGAGGGCATCGGCAACACCGTCGCCGTCGGGATCGGCAAAGGCCTGCAGGTAAACGGTGTTGACACCGAGTTTCTGAATGCGGTCAAGCAGCAGGCCAAGGTTGGTTTCTTGCTGCGCGGGATCAGGGTCGTACACATAGTCCAGATCGACATGAACGACCCGGATCGGAGGCGGCTTTTGCCACTGGGGGTTGCGCATCTGCCAGACAAAGTCGGCGAGCGACGGGTTATCAAGAATCAGCACCCGGCGCACCGCGCCGAGTGCTTGAGGGTCGTTCTTGCCCACATCCAGGGTGAGGGTGATGGGCATACCGGCTTCCACAGCCAGTTCCTGCGCGTGGCGATTGTATTCACCGTAAGGCCAGACCATGACGCGTGGCTTGCTGCCAAGCTGCGTCTTGAGCAAGGCGGAGTTCCGTGCTAAATCAGCGCGCAGACGCTTTAAATAGGTTTCGTCCATTTCATAACGACCGCTGGCGGCGTCATAGCGCAGCGTGGTCATTGCCGGCTGAACGTTGCCCTGGGGATTGGCCGGAATGCCACGGTGCAGGTCGTAACTGTGTGAACTAATTTCCACCAGGCCCGAGGCGCCGACCTCGCGAATCTGTCCCCAGTTCATGAAGCGCTCGCGCGGCACCAGAGAGTCACCGTAGGCAACCTGCCCCGTTGCCGGAACTTCCAGCCAGCTGCCGACCAGGGCCAGCACTGCCGGGTAATTGAAAGCTTTGAGCAGGGGGAACACCTTGGTATAGAAACTCGCGTAGCCGTCATCAAAAGTCAGCAGTACCGCCTTGTCCGGCAGGGGCCGCTCGCCGCGTTGCGCCGCCAGCAAAGTATCGATGCTCACCGGCGTATAACCGTTCTCCCGCAGCCAGCTGAACTGGGCGACGAGGTTATCACGCGACACCGCCATGCCGTCAGGATCATCCACCACGTCCTGCACATCGTGGTAGGATAAGGCAACGAAGGCGCGGGCCGGTGTGGGGGCCAGTGCGCTCAGGATCAGGAGCAACAAGAAAACAATTCTAATCCGCATCATCAGAGTCTCCAACCCAGGCGCAGGTAATACTCGACACCCGTTTCGCCGTCGCCGTCATAGACACGGCGGCTCAGCACCGCGCCGTAGCTGAGACTGAAGCGATAATCCGCCTGCCAGTTGTGTTCGTAGAGTATGGCCCCCACCGGATTGGTGCCAAAACCCTTCTGCCAGTAGCCGCCGCCCGACAGTGCCAGGCGATGACCGAAGGTGCGACTGTAGCGCCGATATAGCAGCCAGTCGTTGTCGAAGGTCAGTTCGGCGGAAAAATCCTGCTCGGGGCTGAAATAGGGAACATCGTCGCGCCGATTGGTTGACGCGTAGAGATCCACCACGCCATCGAGCTTGTAATGGGGCCTAGTCACCAGGCGCTCACGCCAGTAGGCGCTCATGCGGCCAGTCTGGTTGCCGTCACTGAAATCCATGGTTTGCCCGCCCAGGCCCATGCTGCGCAGTTCGCTTTGGCGATAATCAACCCCCAGACGCGCGGCATCGGCGTCGACGCCATTGCGCAGGGCGCGCAGCGGAGTATCGGCGCTGAATATTTCGAGGGCGAAGGGGAATGACCAGTGATCGTCGCGATACCAGGTTCCGGAGAAGGCCAGTCCGAGATCGCTGCCGTCACTATGATTGGCGCTGGCCGTTAGGCTGGCGATCAGGTCGCGGCCGCGATATTCCAAACCACCCCCGTAACGCTGGTAGATGCCCCGGCCTTCGGGGAAATCGGCCCGACTCCAGAAGCCGGAGACGAAGGCCCGGTAGTGGGTGAGAAAGGGCGAGGAGAATAGAGTGCTGCTCAGGCGCAGTTCCTGGCTGGAAGGCTCGGCACCGCTGCTGTCGGCATAGGCGGCTTCGGTGCGCAGTTCGCGCAGTTCGTGGATGTCCCACAGAAGCTGTAGTCGCTGTACCTGACGGTTTTCGGGAAAGCGACGGTAAAGATCGGCAATTTCGGTTTGGGCTTCGTCATACTCGCGCAGATCGAGTCGCGTGGCGGCATGTCCCATTTGCAGACCGGGATGGCCGGGCTCGATGTCGAGGCCATCGGCGTAGGTCTGTTGGGAAAGGCGCGGCCAGCCCCTTGCGCCGTAAATATTGGCCAACTCACGCACCAGGTCGGGGTTGTGCGGCGCGGTGGCGTGCATGGTAGTAAAACGTCGTTGCCCTTCGGTTAGGTCATCGGCTAATACTCGCGCCAAACCGGCGGCGACTTCTGCGTCGAGCCGTTCGCGATTGGCACCGACTCCTCGTCCCAGGCGCCACACAGGCTGTTTAGCCTGCATCCGATCGATCAGGTCGTAGGCGCTGGGGAAATCCTCCGTTTCGATGTAGGCGTAGAACAGACCGAGGCCGGCTTCAAAGTTCTGTGGCTCTTCAGCGAGCACCCGCAGGTAGAGATCGCGCGCCACCTCAGGTTTTTGCAGGTACAGATAGGCCTCGGCGGCGGCCTGCAGCGCATAGGCCGGAGGAGTAATACCTTCGTCGGCCAGGCTTTCGTATTCAGCGATAGCCTCAGCCATATGCACCCGATCGCGCAGTGCCACCACTCGATCAAAGCGCGCCTGGAACACAAAGGGTCGCGCCACTGGATCCTTGACGTCAAGTTCGGCGAGATTCTTTTCAATCAACGCCAGGGCCCGATCGGTTTCGGCAAAGCGCTTCTCTTCTGACTCGGGTTCCAGGCTTCCCCATCGTACCTGTTGGGCGGCGCTTCTGGTATGCAGTCGCAACCGTTCCTCGCGACTCAAGAGGTGTGGGTGCTGTTCGGCATACAACTGCGCGCGATGGGTGGCGCCCAGGGCTTCGAGGGAGAGGATGCGCCCGCGCAAGGCGGCGGAGTCCTCGGGAGCCAGCGTCAAAATACGCTGGTTACGGTCGAGCACAGCCAGGAAATCACCACGCAGAGTCGCCACATAGGCATCAAGGCGCAGAGGCCAGAGCTCACGGGGATAATGCGCGCGTAGCCGTGCGATGCGCTCATCGGCTGCCGCGAATTCGCCCGCTTCGGCGAGAGCATAGACATGCCCCTCGATGAAATCGCGATGGGCGGGGAAGCGCGCCAACGCCAGGTCATAAAGGGTGGTCGCTTCCTCAAATCGCCGGGTGTTGCGCAGGGCTTTACCGACAGCTTCCAGCACATAAGCCGGCGCCAAATCCAGCGTCAGGCCCTCGGCAAGAGCAACAGCCTCCCCATCCCGGCCTGCCCAACCGAGCACGGCCAGATAATCATAAGTAACCGCCTGGCTGTCGGGAGACTTTCGATGGAGTTCGCCGAGAATCTCAAGCGCTTCGTTGAATTCCCCGGCGCGCGCCAGGGAAACGGCCCGCTCCTGTGCCGCGGCGGAAGCCGCGAGAGAGGCGCCGGCGGGCAGCCCGACAAGCATCAGCAGCAAGGTCAGGCACACCAGTAAACATCCTCGTCTCGGCTTATTCAATTCTTGATCATCTCTGCTCATGAAATCTCACAGGCGTTACTTTCATTGCTCACATCGGGTATGAAATTCACGCACCACGTACAACACAACTTAAAAAATTCATCATTTGTGGCGCCCTTTAAGGCTTCTATTCTTTTTAAAATAACTAGCATGTTCTTCATGAAAATAAAAACTTTTTATTGTTTTTGATTAATGACGCAGTAAATGTCCCGCGGTATGCCCTTCAGGCCCGAAGTTGGTCCTCACTAAGCCATGAGGGGAGCTTAAACGCAAAACTCATCACATCGAAAGTTTGGCCATCCTCGCCCGCAACTGATCCTTGATCGTCTTCTCCACAGCAGTCAGCAACCAGCGCAGCCAGCTCTTCATCCGGATCAGCTGCAGAAGAAGTCGCTGGCTGTTTTGCTGTTCCTCTCCCGTAATTTCACCTGCACGCAGTGCATCCGGGGCAAAACGCTGCGCATCGTGGCTTTGCCAGTAGGCGGCGAGATTCGACAGGAGCTGGCGATCGGCACCGCGTCGCCGCAGGATCTCGACAATTTCGTCGCGGCAGAGCTGCGTTGGCGGCCGGCCGATAATCCGCTCCAACGCTTCCTCGACCGTGCGCGGAGTGCGGCTCTTGCGGTACGAACGCAACAGAAGATAAAGGACAAGGAAGGTGAAAAGAAGGAAGGTGCTGTGCACCAGCCAGGTCGGTATATGCTCGATCCCCGCATTCAGAACGACATATTTGTGCGCCAGCGGATCGAAGACCGGCAGGCGGAAGGCGAGTCGGCCGCGATCATTGCCGCCGGGGAGGTAAAGGTAGCGCAGGGTGCGGGTCCTCTCCTGCGGCGCTGTGCCGACTGTGCCATCCTGGAGGAGAATCAGCCGTTCGTTGGCGCCAACTTCGGCTTGCGGCGTTGGAAAGGTTTCGAGCGCCGCCGGACCGCTCAGCACCAGCTGAATCTCGCGACTGCCCCGTCCTTCAGCCTGCAGCTCCATCGTAACCTGACCGATAGCCCCGGCAAAGCCTTCCGGTCGTCCCTGTTCCGGCAAGGTCAGCACCCGCAGTTCGACCGGTTGTGCATGATAAGTCTGGCCGGCGATGCTCACCCCGGCACTACTCAGGGGGAGTCGGCCGCTGCGCAGGGGACGGACAGCCCGCTGCATGATCTGCACGAGGACAGCTTGATCCTCCTCCAGACGGGGGGGAGGGGTCGGGAGCTCGGCGCTGGCGCTGCTGTCGAGGTTTGGCCAGATCGGGGTAATGGCACTCTGCGGGCGCGGCGCAGTGCGGATTTCGAGGGTGACAATGACCTCTTCGCCGACATAAGGCGCCGGGTTGGAGAGAAGCAGACGTACCGCCGGGAGATTCTCGGCGGCCGACGGTCCGGGGCTGCTCAAGACCAGGCAGAGGAGAAAAATGATGAAGAGCACTGGCCTCATTACCAATCCTTCTCGACGGTGCGTTCACGGCTTTCCGCCTGACTAGCAGTCTCAGCAAAGACTTGCGGTTTCACCGCTTCAACCAGTTGCAGGGCTTGTTCACGATTCATCGGCGCATCAACGGAACTCTCTTCGTTTTGACGCTCGCCATCGCCACTGCCGCTGGCCGGGTGATCGCCGAGCAGACGCAAGGCCAGAGCAAGGTTGGTTCGCGCCGCCGCATCGCCGGGGAGGAGGAGGAGCGCCTGTTCCAGGGCGGTGACCGCCGGGGCAGCAGCGCCTGCCTGCAAAAGTGCCGTTCCCTGATTATACAGAACCAGCCCCCGTTCATTGGCGGGGAGACTGTGGATGGCGCGGGCAAAGGCACGGGCCGCATCCTCGAAAGCGCCGTTTTTAGCGTGGCGCATGCCGTTGTCAAAATCATTTTCGTCCCGCTCGATGATGTGGCCGCAGGCGCTGACAATCAGGGTCAGCATGGTAAAGGCCGGGACCCAGGCGCTCCAGCCCCGCACTTTGCGGGACCAGGGAAATTGCCGTAGCAGCAGTAGTCCGAGAGCTGACCAGAGCCACCACAATGCCGGCGGCGTCAGGAGCTCCGGAGGCCGCCAGCGTTCTATCAGAGCCAGGGTGGCCGGCGCGCTATCCGGACGCAGGAGCATCTCTCCCTGGGTGACGGCGGCGATCTGCCGCAGGCGGTTATCATCTCTTTGGCTTATGAAGGCGGCACCATTGCGGTCGCGCTGCACCTGACCGTTGACTTGAAGAACCGGGCTCCCGGCAACGCTGCCAAGGGGGATCGTGTAGACCGGAATTGACTGCGGCAGGCGCGGTGCCGGAGTCGGTATGGTCCGCTCACCGTCAGAAAGGAGGATGACGGCCCGTTCCCGACCGGCACTGCTCAGTGTTGAGAGGGCGGTGAGGATCCCCTCTTCCGGTGCCGAGCCGGGCGAAGCAACCATCCTCGGCAGGAGGCGGTCGACAAAGAAGAGGATCGCTTCCCGATCTTCGGTGAGGGGCGCCTGCACCACCCCTTCACCGCCGACCAGGGTGAGACTGAAACGGCTGTTCGGCAGGGATGTAATCAGCGTCCGCACATCCCGCTGCGCCAAAGAAAGTCGGGTTTCACCGCTATCATTGCAGGCCATGCTGGCAGAAACGTCGATGGCCAGAGCGAGATCCGGACCATTTTGCTCGCCCCGTAAAATCGGCCCGGCCCCGGGCGGGGGGATCAGCAGGAGGGAAAAGGCGGTCAAGGCAACGAGATCCAAAAGATAACCGGTCGGTCGAATCCGCAGCCAGAGGCGGAAGAGGAGGAGTTCCGCAGCCAAAAGGAGGAGGATAAGTCTTTGCAGAAGCGGCGCCAGCGGGTGATCGGTAATCCGGTCTTTCACCTCGAGCGGGCTCTTCTCCAGCGCATCGATGCGCTGATAAACGTCGCGCAGTGCTTCGCCGCTGCTGGCAAGAAAGTGCTGGCCGCCGGTGAGGCGGGCGATTTCGAGCAAGGGCTCTTCTTCCAGGGCACTGAGCAGCAGCGAGCCGTCGGCGAGGCGGGCAGGGGCGCCGGAGCTGCCCAAAGGGATCTCGCTCCCTTGCAGCGAGCCGAAACCGATGGTGTAGATGCGAATCCCGAGGGCGGCGGCAGCGCGGGCCGCGGCGCGCGGGGTGATACTCCCCCGGTTTGAACGGCCGTCGGTGAGGAGGATGACCGCCTTGCTCTGCGCCGGCGAATCCTTGAGTCGGGCCAGAGCCGTGGCGAGGGCGTCGCCGATGGCCGTGCCGGTTCCGGAGCGATCGGCCTCCACTGCCCGCAGACGGGCAATGAGATGTCCTTTGTCAAGAACCGGCGGCGAAAGGAGAACCGGTACGCCCGAGAAGAGGATAACCCCGACCCGGTCGTTGTCGCGCTCTGCCAGAAAGTCAGCAGCGGCATTGCGGGCGGCAACCATGCGGCTCGGCAGGATGTCGGTGGCGCCAAGGGAGGCGGAGACGTCGAGGACGAGCATCAGGTCGACTCCTTCCCGCACCGTCGTACGATGCGTTTCGCGTTGCACCGGATCGGCAAGAAGGAGAATAAGCACGGCAATCGTCAACGCCGCACACCAGCTATTAAGCCGGTAAAAACGGAGGCGCCAGGTGTTTTTGAGACGACGCAGCGGCTCAAGGGAGGATAAAGGAGAACTGACACGTCGGCGCGGGATAAAGGGGAGGAGCGCCAAAGGGAGGAGCCAAAGGAGATACGGTGCGGTAAAAGTAAAGTTCATTTGTCCCCCACTGCGACCAGGGACAACAATGTACGATGCAAGCGTTGAATATCGTCCGTGCTGCTGGGAAGCGGTGCAAAGCGGCGCTCCCTGATCTCTTCGAGGAGACTGCTGCATGCCGCTGAAACCGGGAGTTGGCGGGCTCGGGCCTCAAGGCGGACCAACTGGATCGCTTGCGGAAGTTTGTAAAAGTCGGGACGGTGCCACCAGCGCCAAAGAAGGGCAAATCCGCCCCCGAAGAGTAGGAGGAGCAGGGCGCCGGCCACGATCCAGCCACCCGGACCGGAACCGACCAGGGGGAAGGGGCGACGCTTGAAAGGAGCAATAGAGGCATCCTGTGCAACCCCCTCCAGAACGGTGACCGACAGTGGCTCGGTTTCGATTTGCCGGGCGGTGCCGACTTGCAAGGGAAAAGGAGGGATCTCCCGAACTCCCGGGCGCAGCGGCAGGACAACGAGGCGGATCTCTTGACCGAGATGCAGAGGGGGGGCGAGTGGTTCAAAGGAGTTCAGGTCGGGGAGGCCGGCGAGTCCGGTCTCTTCGTTTTCGAGAGTGATAATGATAGAGAGAGGTTTGCCGAGGATCGGTGTCGCAGGGTCAAGCTGGACGACCGGAGACGCCAGCACGAGGGCCGCTGGCAACAGTGTTAAAAGAAAGATTCCAATGAGAGGTCGGAAGGTTATGCTGATCACCGACGTCTCCCGCTGCGGCGCCGGAAGAGGCGCAATAAGGTCGGCAGGACCGACTCCCCGGCATTCAGAAAAGCGTGATCGATGGTCAAGCTGTGTAACTGTTCGGTCAGTTCGATATCGCCGTATTCCCATTGCGCCGCATAAGTTTTGCGCCTGCTTTCGCTGGAGAGATCAACAATCTTCTCTGTCAGTGTTTCGCGGTCGGAAACCCGCCACAAACCTCTGGTTTGTGGAAGAATCTCCTGCGGATCACGGGGGATAAGAATGACAAGATCGTGGCGGCTGTGGGCTTCGCTCAATCGTTTCAGCGGCAGGGGTGCGTGCAGATCCGAGATGAGAATTATAATGCCCGGTCGCCGGTTGAGCTGCAGGGCTGCTTCGATCGGGGGGGCGAGATCGGTGCAACGGCCCCTCGGTCGATGCGCAATCAGTTCTGCAAGGATCCGCCGGGCGTGCCGGACGCCGGTCTCGGGGAGGATGAGGTGCTCGATACGGTCGGTAAAGGCGACCAGGGAGACGCGATCGCCGCTGTTGGCGGCGGCAAACGCAAGGAGGCCGGTCGTTTCGAAAAGGAGATCGCGCTTGGCACCGGCAAAGGAAGCCGAGAGATCAACGAGCAGGGTCAGAGAGCGGCTGCGCTCCTCCCGGTACTGGCGGACATGCGGCACTCCGGTGCGGGCGGTGACATTCCAGTCGATGGTGCGAACATCGTCCCCGGGCTGATAGGGGCGCAGCTCGGAAAACTCCATCCCCTGGCCACGAAACTGACTGCGGTAGGCCCCGGCAAGGTTGGCGGCGAGACGCCGGCGCGAATTGATCTCCAGTCGTCGCACCAGCCCGCGGTTGGCCAGCGGGATCGGCGTCGCCTCGGTCTCAGGGCGTCGGAACAGCGGAGAAAATCTGCGCAAGTACCTCATCGCTGCTGATCCCTTTGGCGTCGGCTTCGTAGGAAAGGAGGAGACGGTGGCGCAGCACCATCATGGCGACCGCCAGCACATCGTCCGGGATGACATAGGGACGATGGCGCAAAAAGGCGTGCGCCCGCGCGGCGCGGGCCAGGGCAATACTGCCGCGCGGCGAAACACCGTGCTCGATCAGGGATTGCAACTCCCCCTTGCCGCAAATGGACGGTTCGCGCGTTGCTTCGATAATGTCGAGAATGTAGTCCCGCACCTTGTCGTCAAGATGTAAGGTGCGCACCGCTTCGCTCGCCGCTGCCAGGGTGGCGGCGCTGACCACTGGACGGATCTCCACGCTACTCTCGCTACTGATGCGATCGATGACCTCGGCCTCTTGATGGCGGAGCGGATAAGTGACGATCACTTTGAACATGAAGCGATCGACCTGTGCCTCGGGGAGGGGGTAGGTCCCTTCGTGTTCAAGAGGATTCTGGGTGGCAAGGACAATAAAGGGCTGTGGCAGAAGTTCCGAGACTTCGCCAAGGGTGACCTGCCCCTCTTCCATCGCTTCGAGGAGGGCTGATTGCACCTTGGCCGGGGCGCGGTTGATCTCATCGGCCAAAACGACATGGGCAAAGATCGGTCCTTTGCGGATATCGAACTCGCCACGGCCGGGGTGATAGACCGGGGTGCCGATGAGGTCGGAGGGGAGGAGATCGGGGGTGAACTGGATGCGTTTAAAGGAGAGATCGAGTGCGCGGGCCAGGGCATTAACGGTGCGGGTCTTGGCCAGGCCCGGCACTCCTTCGATGAGGACGTGACCGCGGCAAAGGAGGCCAATCAACAAAGCTTCGAGAAGCTTGCGCTGACCAACGATCGATTTGCCGATCTCGGTCAAAAGCGGTTCGACAAAAGCGCTCTTTTTGGCAATGTCAGCTTCAAGTTGGGCGAGGGTGAAATTCGATGATGACAAAGGAGGTGACTCCGGAGTTCGGGTGGTTGGCAAGGTTGGGAGTATAGAGAGAAGCTCCTTATCTTTCAAGGGTAATTTAGATTCTGCCTTTTATTGCCGGAGACTTTGTTTAAAAGCGCAAGCCCGGCATGATCCTCATTTGTCGTTTACGCAAAAAAAATTAATACTGGAAATCTGCATAAAGATCAGCTTAATATGAAAGAATAATTTTCACGGCAGCAGAGACAAACTACTGCGGAGGAGATAATTCTTCTTGTACCGAAAGAGCTCTTAATGAATGATATCACCAGCAAAAAGATTCTCGACAGCCTCTTTGACGGGGTCTACTTTGTCGATTGTGAACGACGGATCACTTATTGGAATCCCGCCGCCGAACGCTTATCCGGCTATTCAAAATCAGACATGATCGGTCATTGCTGCGCCGACAATCTTTTGCGTCATGTCGATGCCGATGGTGTCGAACTCTGTATCAACGGTTGCCCCCTCGCCGCCTCCATAAGCGATGGCAAACCCCGTGAATCGAGCGTCTTTCTTCACCATAAATTCGGCCATCGGGTTGCTGTCTCGGTCAGGACTTCTCCGGTGCGTGATGATCAGGGGATTATCATTGGCGCCGTCGAGATCTTTACCGACAACTCATCGGCCTTGCAACTCCTCCGGGAACTTGAAACGCTTAAACATGAAGTTTATCAGGATGCCCTCACCACCATCGGTAACCGTCGCTATGGTGAAGTGACCCTCTCGACCCGTATTTACGAATGGCAGGAACATGCCCGCCCCTTCGGCCTTCTCTTTCTCGATGTCGATCACTTCAAGATTTTCAACGACAACTACGGGCACCGGCAGGGGGATGAGGTTCTGATCATGGTGGCAAAGTCCATCAGCAGTTCCCTGCGCAGCATGGATGTCGCGGCCCGTTGGGGCGGCGAAGAGTTTGTCGTCATCCTCCCCGGGGCCACAGCGGTGATTGTTAATGCCATTGCCGAGCGGGTCCGCATGCTGATTGCCAGCAGTTTTATCAGTCGTGGCGCTGAGAATCTCCGGGTGACGGTTTCAATCGGGGGGACTGTCTGCCGTAGCGGTGAGTCAGCAGAATCGATTGTCAAACGTGCCGATGAACTGATGTATCGCAGCAAGCTCGACGGTCGCAACCGGGTGACCATGGATTAACTTAAGAGAGGGGACTCCGACAGGCAAGATTCATTTAAATCCCGGATCGATCGTGAGGTCGTTCCACCTCTTCCTTGATTGTACAGAGCGCGTGATTCCACACGACGTCGTGAATGAACCCAGGGTAAAGTGCCCGGGCCGTGCGAAAGAGGATCTTTGTCATCAGGTTTTTACCCCTGCGGTAATTGAAGGCCGCGTAGATGACAAGTCTTGTGCCCCCCTTAGTTGGTGCCAGATTAAAGATAAGTTTTCCGCCGGTGCAAAGATCCTCACTTAGCTCGTACATTAAAGTTTCGTTCCCCACCCGCTGCGTAAGCTTCAGGCATGCCTTTAGATCAACCAGAGGCATTTGATACTGCACTTCAGAACCCACTTCGTTGGGCACCCCCCCCACCCAGCGCACATCGACGATGCGAAGCTGGAGGTAACGGGCATCAGGATGACCAAAACGCGCAAGTTCCCCCAAGATCTCTTCAAAGGAGCCGCGAATCATGATCGCATACATTGCCTCAAACTCCGGGGCAGTTTCCAGAGGGCTTCCCAAGCTCGCACCCAGCTGCTCCTTGACGACCTCACGCCGTTCCTTGAGCAGAACGGTGGGATAACGTCCGTACTCCCCCCACTTTAGGCCAAAAATATACTCCACGATGACGTTGCGCAGGGTCAGGAACGCACCCCGCAAAAGCGACCAGACAACTGGGAATCTGCACATATCCCGAAACACTTCACGGTAATTGGCGGTGCCGCTGGCGATCTTCCACAAAACCTCCGTCAGCGGACGGCGATTTTTGCTGTGAAACTTGTATTCGGTGGCAAAGGCTTGATAGGTGATACGCCCGATGAGGGGACGGCTGAAGGAGATGCGGCTCAGGGCAAACACCACCCGCCCAAAACGGTTGTCAACATCCAGCCAATGAATGGTCTTGCCATAACCTGCTTGCAGAGCCTTGCGATCAAGTCCCACATGAAGCAGACATTTCGCCAGGCAACTAGCGGTCAGGTGTGCCGAGAAGAGACCATCTTTGTAGAGCCGTGAGCCAACGACATCGCCAATCAGAGCAAAGCCATCACCATAAGGAGCTTTGGCAGTGGTCACAGCAATGCGCGGGGTGCAGACGCAGCTTAAAGCGATATCTTCTATGCCCGGCAGTATGCGACGGACATTGGGGAGAGCCAGAAAGGCTTTCACCACGGCACGATTATCCTTGGGCGTCCCTGCTTCATCCACACAGCGTCCAATGAGTGACACCGTGAGAAATCGCCCCTTGGGGACCAAGGCGGCGTGCTCCAGGGGAAATTCTTTGGTCCCGTATTCCAGAAAATGAACCTCCTTGAACATCAGGCGCCGCAAGTATTCCTCCCCTAAGTCCAGCTCAAAAATAAGGGTATTGCGGGATTGGCCGGGGCGATAATCAGGGTTCATCCGCCGCAAAGCTGCCGCCAGGCGTTGATCCCCCCCGGCATTGATGCCCATAGCCATGACCGCAAAGTCAACCTCCAGCCTCGATTCATTTTGATCGGAATCTACGACGGTCAGAATCGGCCGCCTCACCACACCATGATTCACCTCCAGGACTCGTCCAAAACGGAGCTGGGCTCCTTCCTTGATGGCTTCGTTTAAAAGGAAAGCATCGAAACCTGCGGGGCTATCGCGGCGACTGGGAAGGGATCCACGATAAACTGCATTCAGCTTCAAACCGGGCGGAACCCGGAGACGGAAGTTCTTCCACTGCCCCTGAATCCAGACGTAATCGAAGGTGCCTTGGATGATTTCAGGAGGAAGGACCAGGCCGAGTTCCTCCAAAAGTTTGTTAAGACGAGGGCTGATCCCCCCCACACAGTAATTGCAACCCTTGGTTCCGCACCCCTCAGCGTCCATGGGGGAACGGCGCTCCAGAATCACGACCTCCAGATTCAGATTCAGGCGCCGAGCCTCTCGGAGCAGGTGAATGGCAAAAAAAGAACCCGCCGGCCCACCGCCAACGATGGCCAGTCGATCACCGTTCCGAAGTGGTTCTGATCTTATCTTGGCACTTTGCATGGGAGGAATCCTCCGGTGGCAGGTTCAAGTTTATGTTGGAACAGAGCTTTTCTGATGAGTTATCGTCTGAAGTCGGTTGTAACGAGCGCTTTGCCATTCAGTCTAGGCGGCCGCACTGACGCAGTGCTTCGTAGAGGACGATCCCGGCGCTGGTGGAGAGGTTGAGAGAACGAACCCGCTCGGAGAAGATCGGAATGCGGATCGCCCGTTCTGCCTGGGCGGTGAGGAGCTCTTCCGGCAGTCCCTTTGTCTCTTTACCGAAGACGATCAGATCGCCGGGCTGATAGTCGGCAGCGATGTAGGTGCGTGCCGCCTTCTTTGAGGTGTACCACCAGCGACCGTTGGGAAAAGCGGTCTGGAGTTCGGCGAAGGAATCCCAGAGATGGAGATCGACGGCGTCCCAGTAATCGAGACCGGCACGCTTGAGCTGGCGGTCGTCAATGGAAAAGCCGAGGGGTTTGACCAGATGCAGGGTCGTGCCGGTGGCACCGCAAAGGCGGGCGATATTGCCGGTATTGGGGGGGATCTCCGGCTCGACCAGGACAATCTGCAAGGGGAGGTGAGAAATGGTGCTCACCTAGTCCCCCTTTTTCGCGACAATGCCCAGGGTCTGAATCTTTTTGCGCAAGGTATTGCGATTGATGCCGAGAATCTCGGCAGCGCGCACCTGGTTCCAGCGCGTCGTTTCGAGGATCAGGGTCAACAGGGGACGCTCCATCTGGTGCAGGACCATGTCATAGAGATTGTTGAGTTCGTTGACTTCCATCTGCCCGAGGGAGATGCGCAGCTTGTTGGCGATGAGAGTTTCGAGGGAATCGCCACGATTACTTGCGGTCGACGAACCCTTGCTCAACTGCGGAAAGTCTGAAGCGGTGAGGATCGGATCCGGGGAGAGGATCGAGGCGCGCTGGATGGTGTTTTCCAACTCCCGCACATTCCCCGGCCAGTCATGGCGTTTAAGAAGTTTCAGGGCCGATTCATCGCAACTGCTGGTCGTTACGCCGAATTCACTGCGCGCCCGGCCGAGGAAGAAGTCAACGAGCAGGGGGATATCCTCTTTACGCTCACGCAGCGGCGGCAGATGAATCGGCACGACATTAAGACGGTAGAAGAGATCTTCACGGAACTCTTTGGCCGCGACCTTCTCTTCAAGATTCATATTAGTGGCAGCAATGATGCGGACATCAATGCGGATGGTCGACGAACCACCGGTGCGGGTAACCTCCTTCTCCTGCAGGACGCGCAACAGCTTGGCCTGAAGATCGAGGGCCATGTCGCCAATTTCGTCGAGGAAGATCGTTCCGCCATTGGCCTGCTCGAACTTGCCGGCCTTGCGTTCATGGGCGCCGGTAAAGGAGCCCTTTTCATGGCCGAAGAGTTCACTTTCGAGGAGTTCGCGGGGGATCGCCGCACAATTCAGGGCGATAAAGGGGTTGTCGAGGCGGTTGCTGTTGGCATGGATGGCGCGGGCGACGAGCTCCTTGCCGGTGCCGGATTCACCGGTGATGAGGATGGTGGCATCGGAGGGGGCAATGCGGCCGATGAGCTTGAAGAGTTCCTGCATCGCCTTGCCGTTGCCGATCAGCGGTCGCTCACTACGCTGCCGCTCGCGTAATTCCCCTTTTAATCGAACCACTTCATCAGTAGTAATGATCGCCTTTTGTGCCCGCAACACGATCGCTTCAAGAAGATCAAGGTCAAAGGGTTTGGGGAGATAGTCGTAGGCGCCGCGCTTCATCGCTTCGATAGCATTCTTCATCGACGATTCAGCGGTCATGATCACCACCGGCATGCCGGGGCGTTCATTCTGCAGGGTCGTGAGGAGATCGAGTCCGTTGATCCCCGGCATCTTGATGTCGAGAACGGCGAGATCATGCTGGTAGCGGCGCGAAAGCTCGAGAGCTTCTGATCCGTTGCTGGCGAGATCGACGGTAAAACCTTTTTTGCCGAGGGATTTGGAAAGGACCCAGCGGATACTCTCTTCATCGTCAGCGACGAGGATACGATTGATTGGCATGGTGGAACCCCCTTTGTGCAAAATAACGTTAGCTGAAACAGGAAAACCTTCCCTCATCCGCCCCCTAAGGGCACCTTCTCCTGGAGGGAGAAGGTGCCCTTAGGTTCCAGGCAGCCCCTCTCCCTGTGTTGGGAGAGGGTGGCCGAAGGCCGGGTGAGAGAATAAGTATGTTCAACGCAGTAACGGCAGCGAAATAATAATCGAGGTGCCGCTGCCGGGGACGCTCTCGATGCGGATCAGGCCGCGATGTTCATCGACGATCTTCTGGCAGACTGCCAGGCCGAGCCCGGTCCCCCGCTCTTTGGTCGTATGAAAAGGGGTGAAGATGTGTTCGAGCTCTTCAGCGCTCATCCCCCGGCCGGTGTCGCGGATTTCAATCTGCACCATCGGCGTCGAGCGACTGCCGGGACGGAGCATGTGCATGTTGGTGTCGACGCGGCAGATCGTCGTCACCCGTCCAACCTTGTCGATGGCTTCGGCGCCATTTTTGATCAGGTTGAGAAAGAGTCTGGAGATCAACGCTTCATCGGCAAGGAGCAGCGGCAGGCTCGGATCGACATCAAGGATGAACTCAACGCCGCGACTGCGATGCTCTTCGCGCTGCAACAAAACAATATCATTGAGAATAGCGTTCAAATGCACCGGCACCATCTGCAAGGGGCGAGGTGCAGCAAGATCCATGAGTTCGGCGAGGAGATCGCTGATGCGGCTGACTTCGCGAATCATTACCTGGGTATATTCACGCAGATCGTCACGTTCTTCGAGTTCGCGATCAAGCAGTTGCGCTGCGCCGCGAATCCCGCCGAGCGGATTCTTGATCTCGTGGGCCAGGCCAGCAGCCATGACCCCGGCTACGGCAAGTTGATCACTGCGCCGGACCGCGTCTTCCAATTCGCGAATACGGGACAGGTCGCGGAGGATGACGATGGCGCCGTTCAGTTCACCGGCATGACTGAAGAGGGGGAGGGCTGAGGCACTCACCGGCAAAGGCAGGCCGATGGGACGGCGCAGCAGAATGTTTTCGTAATCGGAGAAAGAGCGTCCTTCTTCGAGGGCGGCGCGGACCAGGGTCAACAGCCCTTCATGACCGGCAAAGAGTTCGGAGAGGGTTCTCCCGAGTGCCTGGCGTTCCGAGATGGCGGTGAGATTTTCAGCTGCGGCGTTAAAGAGAGTGATGCGCGATTGCCGATCGACGGCAAAGACCGCCCGGTCGATATTCTCCATGACCTGGATATAAAGCTCGGGATCCCGCTGCCGGGGATGGTGACTGCTCATGCCGTATGATCCTCATCCGCAAAAAAAGCATCGATCAGCGCGCGCATGGTGGAGACCTCTTCGGCACGATTGATCGTTTGGCGAAAAGCAGCGGCACCGGACAGGCCGCGGGCGTACCAGCAGAGATGTTTCCGCATTTCGCCGAGACTTCGGCGTTCGCCAAGAATCTCCAAAGCAAGTTCGAGGTGGTGGTGCGCGACTTGCGCCCGCTCAGTCGGGGTCGGTGCCTGCCAGTTTTTGCCCTGCAAACGCGCCGCCAGTTCAGCCAGGAGCCAGGGGTTACCGTAGCCGCCGCGGCCGATCATGATCGCGTCGCAACCGGTCTCGGTCAGCATGCGCACCCCGTCTTCAGCGGTGAAGATATCGCCGCTGCCGATCACCGGAATCGTCAGGTCCTCTTTGAGCCGGCGCAGATGCGTCCAGTCCGATAAGCCGGAAAAGCCCTGGCTGCGGGTGCGGGGATGTAGAGTGATGGCATCAACGCCTTCCTCTTGGGCAATCCGGCCGATCTCCAGAAAATTGATCTGTTCGGCATCCCAGCCGGAGCGGATCTTGACCGTCAAGGGGCCATCCCAGGCCGCGCGCATGGCGGCAATGATGCGGCGAATCTGCTCCGGTGTTCGCAACAGGGCACTGCCGCCGCCGCCCTTGGTGACTTTGGGGACCGGGCAGCCGAGATTGAGATCGATCAAATCGGCGTGACTCGCAACCAGTCGCGCCCCTTGTGCCAGGTATTCGGGATCGCTGCCGAAAAGTTGCACGCCGAGGGGGCGTTCTTCCGGGCGGGAGTCGAGGAGTTCAAAGGTGCGATTGCGTCCCTTGGCCCGAACCAGACCGACGGCGCTGACCATTTCAGTAAAGACCAGCGCCGCTCCGGCCGGCTTCATGATCAGCCGATAGGGGAGGTCGGTAATTCCGGCCATCGGGGCAAGAATAATCGGGTTTTTCAGTTGGAGTCCGCGAATTTTCATGAGGTCTTCTGCATAATTTTTGTGCATCATACCGATCCGCCCTCCGGAGTGCAACGACAAATTTTCTTTACGACTTGCTTATTTGTCGCCGGTTAAAACTCCCTGAGGCAGCTGCATGGTGACGCAGTGCAGGGAACCGTGCTGGAGAATCAGGGGGGAGCAGTCGATTCCGATAATTTTACGGTCAGGGAAGGCCTGGGCGATGACATTCAGGGCGGTTTCATCTTGAGCACAATTATAGGTCGGGACGAGGACGGCACCGTTGATGATCAGGAAGTTGGCGTAGGTTGCCGGCAGGCGCTCGTTGCTCGGACCGTAGCATGCTTGCGGCCAGGGGAGGGGGAGGAGACGGTAGGGGCGGTCGTCGGCGGTGCGGAAGGAGCGGAGTTGTTCCCTCATGCGTTGCAATGCTGCATAGTGTTCGTCTCCGGGATCGTCACAGAAGACGTAAGCGATGGTGTCATTCGGACAGAGCCGGGCCAGGGTGTCGATGTGCGAATCGGTATCGTCGCCGACGAGATACCCATGCTCAAGCCAAAGGAAGCGCTGAGCGCCGAGTAATTGCCCGAGTTGCGCTTCAATCTCCCTTTGCTGCAGATGGGGATTGCGATTAGGATTGAGGAGGCATTCCGAGGTGGTGAGGATGGTGCCGGCGCCATCACTTTCGATGGCGCCCCCTTCGAGGATGAGGCCGACGACCTGCGGATGATTCTTGCCGAAGAGCCCGGCTTCTACGAGGCGGCGGGTGATCTGGTTGTCGTGATTGGCGGCGAATTTCAGTCCCCAGCCATTGAAACCGAAGTCGAGGAGGCGGAGACGATCTTCTTCCACGACGGTGATCGGTCCGAAATCACGGCTCCAGGTATCGTTGGTCGGCAGGTTGAACAAGGTCACCTGTTGCGGGTTGCCCCCGGCGGCAACGATGGACGGCAGAATTAATTCGCTCTCCGGTGCGACAATCACTACCCGTTCATAATGGCTGATGGCGGCGGCAATGGCAGCAAAGACCGGTTCGACCTTGTCGAGATCGTCACTCCAGTCGCTGTCAGCGTGCGGCCAACTGAGGAGGACACCGTCCTGTTCTTCCCATTCGGCCGGGAGTCTTCGGTTTGTCATCATTATATTCCTTTGTCCCATTCAATGGGATCCATTGGTCGGGGAGCTTGGACGGGGAGGAGGACGATCATTTTCTCCCCGACAACTTGTGGAGAAAAAAGCGCGAGTAGTTCAGCTTCTACGTCCATTCCCGCCGGGGCAAGCAAGGGCAGGGGGAGAGGGAAGATGTTAAGATGTTTGACGCCGATTTGCTGACTGACGAGAAGTCCCCAGACGGTCCGACCGTCGGCGAGACGGCGACCGAGGTCCCAGACCAGCAGAGAGCGTAAAGCCGCCGGGTCAGTCTCTGCCTCGGCGCGCACAAAGCTGAAATCCTGTCGCTGCCCCTCGACCAGTAGAGGAATGATCGTCGCTTCGTGCTGGCCTCGACCCTGGAGGAGATCGGCAAAAAGGGTTTTAAAACCGGCTAGTCCGACCTGTGTTGCCGGCCGCCATCCCGCCGCGAGCAGGCGCTGTTGCAGGGCAGTTTCATCTGCTACGACGATGAGGTTCAAGGGCCGTTGCGGATGTCCCCACAGGTTTTGCGTTGTTCGCGGCAGATCGGCAGAAAGTTCCGGGCTATCGGCAAGAGAGATGATTATGTGTTGTGCTTCGGCGCGATCCAGTGAGATGGCGCGCAGGTAGGGCCCAATCGAAGCGCTGACCATCACCGCTGTCACAATGACCGCTGGCAGTAAGAGCGTCAGACGGGTACTCAAGGTAAAATTGAAGGGTCGCCACCCCCGTTGCAGGCCGAAGCCACCATAACGAAAGCGGGTTTCACAGAGGGTGATCAGAAAGGTGAGCCACAAAGCGGCCAGAGTAAAGCCGGCCAAAACGTCGCTGGTCCAGTGCAGTCCCAGGTAGATACGGCTGAAGCCGACCAGAAGGACGACAAAACTGCCCAAAAAGACGAGCCCGATCCGCGCTCGCCAGTTGCGGGTCGTGCCGATAAGGAAATAGACGACCAGTCCGTAAAAGAGGAGGGCCGAAAAAGCATGGCCGCTGGGGAAGCTGGCACCGATCGTATCGAGGCCGGGAAAGAGCGGAAGCGGTCGGGACCGGGCAAAGATTTCCTTGGTCAGGAACACAAAGAGTTCGCCACCGACCAAGCCGAAGAACAGAATCAGTGCCGAAAAATCACGATTATTGATGATTAAGGTAAAGAGAGCAAAAGCGCCAAGAATGATCATCGCCTGGCTGCTGCCGATCCAGGTCAGCGCGGCAAAGAAGAGGTCGGTCCAGGGGTGATGGAAAATCGCCAGAAAATCGTAAAGCTGCTGGTCGAGATGGGTCAGGCCGCGGCTCACATGGATACCACGACCGAACCAGGCAAAGAGGGCCGCCAGGAAAGTACTGATGGTCAAGCCGACAGTCAGACAGATGCCGCTGGCATGTTCGGTGGTAAAGCGTTGGCAGAGAAAATGCCAAAGGTGGGGATGGCGGCGGCAGGCGGATTGAAAAGCCGGAGTACTCAGCAAATCTTGCCAGCGGGCGGCAATTGTTTCTCCGATTTGGCGACCAAGCTTGCCGAGCCAGGGGATGAGATAACGCCAGAGGAGAGCGTTGAGAATAAAGAGGACGGCGAGGAGGAGGATCAACAGGCTGAAGCGGCCGCTCCAGACCTGGACCATCTGCCAGCTGGCGCCACAGAGATAGCCGAGGCCGGGGTAAATGATCCCCCAAAGTATACCGCTGACTAGCGCATAGAGAGTAAAGGCGAAAGGATTCATCCGCGCACTGCCGGCGATGAAGGGGATGAACGGCCGTAAAAATCCGACGAAGCGGCCGATAAAGACACTTTTGCCGCCATGCATGGCAAAATAGAGTTGCGCCTTGTTGAGGAGGTTTGCACGGCGTTTGAACCAGGGACGCTGCATGATCGCGCCTCCGGCCCGGGCGCCGATGAGATAACTGATCAGATCTCCGGCGATGGCGCCGACTATATAGACACTGGCGAGAATGACAAAATCCCCCTTGCCGTTGGCAGCGAGAAAGCCGGTAAAGACGATAAGGACGCTCCCCGGACAGATGATGCCGATGAAGGCCAGCGACTCGACAAAGGCCAACAGACCGAGGAGGCTGTAATAGAGCCCGCCGATCGGAATCCAGTTGGTGAAATTGTTAATCCAGCCTTCCATAACAAAGCGATCCTTGAGTCAAGTTAAATGGCAAAGTGTACATGCCAGCGTTCAAAAAAAGTGGGCAGGGGGAACTGGATCCCCTTGGCTGGGGAGGAGGACGATCATTTGCCCGTCGGCAGCCTGTGAAGAGAAATGTGCCCGAAGTTCAGCTTCTTCGCCCGTCCCCACCGGGGCAATGAGGGGCAGAGGAAGAGGAAAGACATTGAGATGTTTGACGCCGATTTGCTGACTGACAAGAAATCCCCAGGCAATCCGCCCGTCTTCGAGACGGAGCCCCAGATCCCAGACCAAAAGAGAACGCAGCGAAGTCGGTTCAGTCACTGACGCAGCCTGCACAAAGCTGAAATCCTGCCGCTGCCCCTCGACCAGCAGAGGAACGATCGTCGCTTCATGCTGGGTACGACCATGCAAAAGATCGGCGAAAAGAGTTTTAAAGCCGGCAAGACCGACCTGTGTTGCCGGTCGCCACCCTGCCGCGAGCAGGCGCTGTTGCACTGCGGCTTCTTCAGCAACGACGATCAGGCTCAAAGGTCGCTGCGGATGCCCCCATAGGTCTTGCGTCGTTCGCGGCAGGTCGGTAATCAGGCTGGCTAACGACACGGTCTGCTGCAATCGGCCGGCGCGACCGAGTGAGATGGAGCGCAGATACGGATCAATGAGGACGAAAATCATTCCTGTCGCTATCAACGCCGCCGGAATCATCAGAAAGAGACGGGTGCGCCGCGAGAATTTGAAAGGTCGTATGCCGTGCTCCAGGCCAAACCCCCCATAACGAAAACGTGCTTCGCACAAGGTGATCAAAAAAGTCAGCCACAGTGCCGCCAGAGTAAAGCCGGCAAGAACATCGCTGAGCCAGTGGACGCCGAGATAAATACGGCTGAAACCGACAAGGAGAACGATAAAACTGCCAAAAAGAAGGAGGACGATCCGCGCGCCCCGCCAATTACGGGTGCTATCGATGAGGAAATAGACGATCAACCCGTAAAAGAGTAGAGCGGAAAAAGCATGCACACTGGGGAAGCTGGCGCCAGTAATGACAAGATCTGGAAAGAGCGGAAGTGGCCGGGGGCGGGCAAAGAGTTCTTTGGCCAGGACTGCAAATAGTTCGCCGCCGGCCATGCCAAAGATGAGAACCAGGGCGGAAAAATCACGGTTGTTGATGATCAGGGTAAAGAGGGCAAAGGCACCAAGAACAAGCATCGCCGGAACACTGCCGAGCCAGGTCAGGGTGGCAAAAAAAACGTCGGTCCAGGGATGGTGCAAAATCGCCAACAGTTCGTAAGTGCGCTGATCGATATGAGTCAAGTCGTTGGGAAGATGGATGCTGCGCCCGAACCAGGCGAAGAGGGCGGCAAAGAGGGTGCAGACGGTGAGGCCGATGGTGAGAAAGATGCCGGTGGCGTGTTCAGCGGTAAAGCGTTGACCCAGGAAGTGCCAGAGGCAGGGATGGTTACGGCAAAAGGATTGCACTGCCGGGGTGCCCAGTAATTTTTGCCAATACACTGCGATCTTCACCCCGGCCAATTGTAAGGTCTTGCCGAGTAGCGGGAGGAGATAGCGCCAAAGAAGGGCATTGAGAACAAAGAGGGCGGCAAGGAGCAAGAACAACAAGCTGAAACGGCCGCTCCAGACCTGCACCATCTGCCAGCTCGCGCCAAAGATGTAACCGAGCCCGGGCGAGGTAATCCCCCAGAGGACAGCACTGACCAGGGCGTACAAGATAAAGGCGTAGGGATTCATCCGGGCACTGCCGGCAATAAAAGGGATGAAGGGGCGCAAAAATCCGACAAAACGGCCGACAAAAACGCTCTTTCCCCCGTGTGCGGCAAAGTACAGCTGTCCTTTTTGCAGCAGGTTTTCACGACGTTTAAACCAGGGACGCTGCATGATTGCCCCCCCGGCCCGGGCCCCGATGACGTAGCTGAGCATGTCGCCGGCGAAACTCCCGATCGCACTGACAATGACAATAGTGACAATATCCCCCTTACCGTTGGCAGCGAGAAAACCGGCAAAGACAATCAACAGGCCGCCTGGATAAAGGATGCCGATAAAAGCTACGGCATCGACAAAACAAAGGAGTCCGATGATGAAATAATAGAGTCCACCGATCGGAATCCAGTTGATGAAGTTATTAAGCCAGACTTCCATGGCAAGGGATTCCTTGGATCGGATTAACTGGCAAAGCGTGCCTGCCAGCCTTCGAAAATGGCGAGATTACCGGCGCCGAAGCGCGCCACACTCTGGCGCACCCGCTCGACTTCTTTTTCACGGGTCAATTCCTGTTCACCCTTGGAAAAGAAAAGGTCGGCGTAAGCGATGATAATCTCTTCCAGCGTCTCGGGAATCATGTTGCGTAGCGGCAGTGGGAGGTGTTGGTCAAGAATGGCCGCGGCACTGAGGCCGACGCCGATATGGCGCTCACAAACCAGGGCATGACGGGGCCAGCCTTCAAGTTCAAGGATTTCCCGCCCCTTATAGCCGTGCGCGAGGTAAGGGAGATTACCATGGCAACCGATGGCAGGAGCCGCAACAAAGCGGATGCCGATATCATGGAGCAGGGCGGCTTCTTCGATAAAGGGCAGATCGAGTGTTTCACTGTGGGCAAGGCGGCCTGCCACTGCCAAAGCTTTGTGTGCAACTGCACGACTGTGGGTAAAGAGGATCTCCCGCGCCGGATCGCCGGGGGGATAATATTTTTCCAGTAAAGGCCAGGGATTCAAGCGTTTTCATCCCCGGTGTGAAAGTGGCGATGCGTTGCCCGGCGCAGCGCCCCTTCCGGGTCGATTCCACCGTCCCGAGCTACCGCGACCAGAGCAAAGAGGGCTTCCCCCAGCGCTTCGTCGCTCATCCCTGCATACAAAGCTTGAACTGTTGTTGCGCAACTGGCCAGATTCTCACTTGAATGTGGCCAGACCCTGCCACTGCGCGCACTCTTTTCGATCAGTTTCCAGGTTCGCGACAAAGCTGGAAGACTGCGCGGGATACTCTCCAGCAGCGTACGCTCGCTCTCTCCGCGCTGTGCCTTCTCGCCAGCCTTGACCTGCTCCCACTGCGCTGTCAAATCGCTCTGATTTTGCAGGGTGACATCGGCAAAGACATGAGGATGGCGACGGACCAATTTGTCGCTGATGGCATTGGCAATATCTCCGACATCGAAGGCGCCCCGTTCAGAGAAGATGCGGGCATGAAAAACCACCTGCAGCAGGAGATCTCCGAGTTCATCGCAGATCAGCGTCGGATCGCCGGCTTCGATCGCTTCAATCGTTTCATGTGCTTCTTCAAGGAGATAAGGGACCAGACTTTCCGGTGTCTGCTCCGCATCCCAGGGACACCCGCCCGGGGAACGCAGGCGATCCATAATTTCAATGAGACGCTGCAAAGCGCTCAGATTTTTGTCGAGGGTCATGATTTTCGTCCAAGGTTAAAATGAAGCTCTCTTTTAACGTAGCAGACAAAAAAGAGCAAGACCGCGAAGACACTCCTCGTTTATTGTTTTCTGTCTATTTCAGGAGAATTTAAAAGGAGACGGCCGTGTTCGATGAAGCTCTCGATATGATCGACAAGGACGGGGGACGGATTGCTGAAAACGACTCCGAAACCTTCCGGGAGAAAAGTCCTTTGCCGGTCCTTTCCTTGATTGAGCCAGGCTACGGACGACTCGCTACAAAGGTGTTCGGCACCGGGCCAAGGGAGGAAAAATCGCAAATGAATCAATTCACCTATTTTTAACTCTTCTGAAGTGCCGATAAACATTCCGTGGGGGCCGATATCTTCGATAGTTCCATAAAAATTTCCGGCGCTGCTGCGGCAATGAACGATTGGTCGGCAGGAGACCCGGGATTCACGCAACTCGATACTCCCGAGGAGTTTATGTCCCAAACTGACAAAGAGAGTCTGGTCAAGGGGTTTGCTCAGGATGTCGCTACACCCTGCCGCCAGACAGGCAACAGTATCCCAGGTCTGACCGGTGGTGATGAGGACAATTGGAATATTCCTGGCGTATTCGGAACTACGCAACTGCCAGCAGCATTCGACGCCACTTTTGCCGGGAAGATCCATATCCATAAAGATGAGCTGCGGATGATGTTTTTCTGACAACTGCAGTACTGACGGGCCATCTTCAGCGGTGAGAATCCACAGATCAAGATCTTTCAGGCAGCGCCGCATTAACTCCAGGCCGGTTTTTGTGCTGGATGCCAGCAATACCTTTGCGTTCGCCATCAAATGTCACACCATTAATAATTTAATTCAGTGAAATTTCCAAGTATCCCTTGCTGCGCCTGGGCAACATCTTTTTATTGTCACAGAGAATGGGCCTCTCTTCAAGAAGAAAGACCCGTCTCATTTGCGAGTATCAAATTTTCTCAACGAACACAGGGGAGCGGGAGGACGTGAGCAGATTGCTGGAAGTTTAGTTGACTGGCATATACGTCAGGCTGTCGACGGGGCTTATAAATTCTGCCCGGATGATGTTTTGGGAACCGTAAGGGATGCCGTAGAATTCATTACTTACAATATCCCCCATGACCCATTTGCCGATGGAAGTTGGCCCCACCCCTGGAATAGATGAACGGTATGCGGTTCCGGCGGCAGTATCTATCGTCAGGATATCAGAAGATGTGTACGGGACTGTGTAGATCTTGTGGTCCGGACCGAGGATGCCCTCTGACCACCCTGAGCCAGAAAGATTTGCCCCCATGGTGCTGAGAGAAGCTGTATTTGTGGCTGGATCGATAATCAAAATGGCAGGGGAATCGGAGTAAGGAATGGCATAAATTTTCCCGTTCGGTGCGAGAATCCCGTCCGCATATTTGTGTCGACTGGTAAGATCTGCTCCCATATTACTGCGGGAAGCTGTTCCGGTCACAGGGTTGATAATAAGGATGTTCTGCGAATCACGGGGAACGCCATAAATCTTGCCATTGGTCGCGAGGACTCCACCCGACCACTTATTGGTACCGGTCATGCTCGCCCCCATCGTGCTGCGAGTTGCAGTTCCGGACGCAGGGTCAATGATCAGGATGCTGGCTGAATCCCGGGGAATAGCATAGATCTTGTTATTCGCACCTAGCACCGCTCCCGCCCATTTTTCATGATCACTGAGATCCAGACCGAAGTCGGTTCGAAGGGCTGTTCCGGCGAGCGGGTCAATAATCAGAACATCTGGAGCGTTGAAGGGGATACAATAAATCTTACCATCCGGCCCCAGACATCCACTCGCCCACTTATTGGATCCGGATATATTGGTTCCCATCGTGCTGCGCGTGGCGCTGTTGGTTTTTGGGTCGATAATGAGGATATCCTCAGATTCGAAGGGGATGCCGTAAATTTTGTTGTCCGGCCCCCTGACACCGCCCCACCACTGACTATCTGTTCCGGGGATACTGGTGCCAAACTGGCCAATGGTGACGGAGAGATTTTTTGCAACCGGCGAGGTTACGCTGTCTTCTGCGCCATCACCACCGCCACAAGCAATCAGACTTAAAAGTGATATAAAACAAAGTATACCTGTTTGAATTTTCATCACCTTCTCCCGAAGTAATCAAAATTTACCCGTTTATCTCTATCTAAAATTAAACACGTCAATCTTCCGGATGCAATCATCTGAATGTCTGAAAAAAACAGAAAAAGGTTGGGGAGAATCTCTCCTTTGAAAGTTTGGGGAAGTTCTCCTCTTACAATAAAAATGAGTACGAACGAACGCCTGTCCCGCCGTCAACAACAGAGTTTTATATGGCACCGGTCGGCTCTCCCTGTTAATCTGAAAACAGGAGGTGCAGATGAAGAGTGAAGTAACCAGATCCATGAACAAAGTCGATGTCATCATTATCGGTGCCGGGGCCTCCGGCCTTTTTTGTGCCATGGAAGCGGCCCGGCGTGGCCGGCAGGTGATCGTTTTCGATCACGCGGCCAGTCCCGGTCGCAAAATTCTCGCTTCGGGCGGAGGACGCTGCAACTTTACCAATTACGAGGTCGATGCCGCTCACTTTCTCGGGGCTAATCCGCATTTCTGCAAGTCGGCCTTGAATCGTTACAACCAATGGAATTTTCTCGAGCTGGTCAATAAATACAAAATCCGCTTTCATGAACGAGAGCACGGTCAGCTCTTTTGTGACCAAAGTGCCAGCGAGATCCTGGCGATGCTCCTCGATCAGTGTCATAAAACCGGCGTCCACATCCTGACCAGCCAGAGCATTACCGATATCACAAAAAGCGGTGAAGGGGAGTTCGTCGTCAGCGCCGACCTCGTCGACTACGCCGCCGCATCGCTGGTCATCGCCAGCGGCGGTCTCTCCATGAGCAACCTCGGCGCCTCCGATCTTGGTTACCAGCTGGCAAAGAAGTTCGGGCACAGCATTGTCGCGACCCGGCCGGGCCTGGTTCCTCTGACCCTTAGCGCTCAGGACAAGGAACTTCTCACCCCTCTGTCCGGCATCGCCATCCCGGCCACGGTGACCTGCCGAAAGGTCTCTTTCACCGAAAATCTCCTCTTTACCCACCGTGGTCTGAGTGGGCCGGTGATTCTACAGATCTCGAACTACTGGCATCCTGGCGATCCGATCACTATCGACCTTCTCCCCGGCAGCGACCTTCTGGCAGAGCTGAAAGAGGCGAAGAAAAGTCGGCCACAGCGGCAGTTGAAGTCTCTCCTGCAGAAAAAATTACCGAATCGGTTGGTCACGACCCTGCTCAGCGAAGAATTGCTATCGCGCCCATTGCAAATTATTGCGCAGGATGATTTAGTCCCGGTCTGTCAGCAGTTACAACAGTGGACCCTCCGACCGGCGGGGAGCGAGGGCTACAAGAGCGCGGAAGTGACCGTCGGTGGTGTCAATACCGCTGAAGTTTCATCGAAAACCATGGAGAGCCGGAAGGTGGCCGGACTTTATTTTGTCGGAGAAGTTCTTGATGTCACCGGCTGGCTGGGAGGGTACAATCTGCAGTGGGCGTGGTCTTCGGGGTGGTGTGCCGGGCAGTATGTCTAGTTTAAGTGTCAGAAGGAGGATGCAATGTTTCGTTTAGAGCCCGGTGCGGCTGGCTGCAGCGCCCCGACGACTATCATCAACCGGGAGGTCGAAAAGCTGAAGCGGCGCGTGATCTGGTGTGAACGGGCCGGGGTTGAGCGCGGGCGGCAGGTCTCCTTCCTGTATCGCTGTGCCAACCGCTTCGGTCAGCGACTTTATCCCTTGTCCTTTTGCCACGGCGAGACCAGACTCTCTGTCGGTTGCAGCACCGGCGCCTGCTGCCGCTGCCGGCCCGATGTCTTCGCCGCTGAGAAGGAACTCCTCGACCTGCTGCCGCAACGCATCGACAACAGCGGCTACTGCCCCTTCTTCAATCTCACCCGCAAGAACTGCGGCATCTACGGCGTCCGGCCCTTGGCCTGCCGGATCTATTTTAACCTGGCTGTCTCGGCCCATTCCTGTCGCAACCCGAATGAAGCGACGCTGCAGCTCTTCGAAAATCTCAAGCCCCATCTTGAAAAGATTCTTGGCCCTTATATCGGCGGTTACTCCGCGAAGGCTACTTTGTAGACTTCGGCGTAGTCGCGGGCGAAGTGCACCTCGATCCCCTCCTTGAGATAATCCGCCAGTTCCTCAAAATCTTTACGGTTCCCTTCAGGAAAGATCAGCGTCGTCAATCCGGCACGGCGGGCAGCGATGGTCTTCTCCTTGACACCGCCGATCGGCAGCACCCGCCCGGTCAGGGTTAGCTCGCCGGTCATGCCGAGCTTGCTGCGGACCGGTTTGCCGCTGATCATAGAGAGCAGCGCGGTGGTCATGGTCACGCCGGCAGAAGGGCCGTCCTTGGGGGTGGCACCGGCCGGAACATGGAGGTGGACGAAGTTTTTGTCGAAGAAATCTTTGCTGGCGCCGTAGTCGGCGAGGTGGGCCATGACATAGCTGTAGGCGATCTCCGAACTCTCGACCATGACGTTGCCGAGCTGCCCGGTCTGCTTGAACCCTTTATTTTTGGTCGGCACCGCCGTCGCCTCGATCTGCAGTGTCGCCCCGCCCATGCTCGTCCAGGCCAGGCCGGTAACGACCCCCTGCACCCCTTCAAAGACTTCGTCGGCAGTGAAGACCGGCTTGCCGAGGTACTTTTCCACCTCGCCGCTGCTGATAATGATCTTGCTTTTGCTGCCGGTGGCAAAGGCCATTGCCGCCTTGCGCATGATCTTCTTGATGCGGTTCTCCAGAGTGCGTACCCCGGCCTCGCGTGCGTAGCCGTCGATAAGCGCTTCCAGGGCGTCAGGACGGATATCCACCTGCCCCTTTTTGAGACCGTGGTTCTTCAGCGCCTTGGGGATAAGGTAGCGCCGGGCGATCTCGACCTTCTCGGCGAGGATATAACCGGAGAGGCGAATGATCTCCATGCGATCCAAGAGCGGTGCCGGGATGGTGTCGAGCTGGTTGGCGGTTGCAACAAAAAGAATATTCGACAGGTCGTAGGGGACATCGAGGTAGTGGTCGCGGAAGGCACTGTTCTGCTCCGGGTCGAGGACTTCAAGGAGCGCCGAGGCCGGATCTCCCTGGTAAGAGGCGCCGATCTTGTCGATCTCGTCGAGCATGAGGACCGGATTGGCGCTCCCCGCGCTCTTCATCGCCTGCACAAACTTGCCGGGCATGGCGCCGATATAGGTGCGACGGTGTCCCTTGATCTCGGCCTCGTCGCGCATGCCACCCAGAGAAAAACGGTAGAAGCGGCGCTTGAGGGCATCGGCGATGCTGTGGCCGACACTGGTCTTGCCGACGCCGGGGGGACCGACCAGACAAAGGATCGTGCCGGAGATGTCCCCCTTCATCTTTCCGACGGCGATAAATTCGAGGATGCGCTCCTTGACGTCTTCCAGGCCGTAGTGGTCGCGGTCGAGAATCTTCCGTGCCCGCACCAGGTCATAGGAATCCTTGGTATTCTTCCCCCAGGGAAGAATGGTGAGCCAATCGAGGTAGCTGCGGGTGACGTTGTATTCGGCCGAAGCCGGCTCCAGCAAACGTAACTTCTCCATCTCGTCGTCGATGGCGCGCTGCGCCTCGGGGTTGAGCTTTAATCCCTTGAGGCGGGCTTGAAACTTCTCGATCTCACTGGTCTTCCCTTCCTTCTCCAGCCCTAACTCCTGCTTGATTGCCTTGAGCTGCTCGCGCAGAAAGAACTCCCGCTGTTGCGCCGAGACCTTCTCCTCGATCGACTTGGTGATCTTGCTCTGCAGACGGGTGACCTCCAGCTCCTTCTTCAGCAGCACCAGAACCTTATCGATCCGCTTGCGCACGTCGAAGGTTTCGAGGATCTCCTGGAGTTCCTGGCCGTCTGAGCTGGTGAGGTTGGCGGCAAAGTCGGCAAGACGCCCAGGATCGCTGAGGCTGGAGCGGCCGAGGAACATCTTGATCTCCTCGGAGTAAAGGGGGTTAATCTGCACCAACTCCTTGAGGGTAGTCAGAATCGCCAGAGAGTAGGCCTTGAGTTCGGGATTGTCGGAGAGTTCGGTACTGTGGTGATAGTGGACACGTGCGAAGAGGCCCTGCGGCGTTTCGATCAACTCCTCGATGCGAAAGCGTTCAACACAGCTCAGGACAAAATGGATTTCGTTGTCATCACTGTGCAGTATCTTGATGATCTTGCCGACCACCCCGACTTTGTGCAGATTGGCAGGGGAGTCCGGCGCATCGGGATCGACGACCAAAACCAGGCCGATGGCACGGGACGGGGCATCGAAGGCGCGCTTGACCATTTCCACCATCTCCTTGCCGGAGAGGGCAATGGGAGTGAGGATGCCGGGGAAAGAGGGGCGCGGCCGGATCGGCAATATCGGCAGGCCGGAAGGTAAAAGTTCGCTGGCAAGAACCAGATTGGCACCGGACTCGTTCGTACCTGCTTCGTCGGGGGCTTCTGTCTCATCCGTAATATTATTCTGTTCGTCCATAGGCTTTATCCTTTGCAGAAAGTTTCCTCAACTTAGTCACGCGAATAAGGCTTGTCAATGTACACAGTGTTAATAACCATCAGGAAACGGCGACAATGGTGAAGGTTTTCCGGGCGGCGCCGCTGCCAATCTGCAGTTCGTCACCGCAATATTTGCCAAGAAGGGCGCGTCCCAGGGTCGAATCCGGAGTGATGACAATGCACTCTTCATCTTCCACCGTCAACTTCAAGCCACCGGCGGCAGGTCCGAGAAAGAAGTGACGATAGCTGTTGTCCTCCGCTTCTACAGTGACCAGGGCCGTGAGGCGGAGCGGATCTTTGTCGCCAAAGGGACGCAGGACCAGACTCCGGTAGCTCTCCAGGGCACGGCGGATATCCTGAGCGCGATTGGCCTGACCTTGAGCGACATAGGACGCTTCCAGGGCCGTGGTATCATATTTGTTATCAGGCAGGCACTCGGCGTGCGTGGCCGCGGCATGAGCGGTCCGCGCTGCCCGGGTGAAGAGGGCGAGGTCGGCTGTCAGAGCTGCGATGATCTTCTCTAAAACTATTTCTTTGGTCACGCAATTCAATTCTTTCCGAAAACGGTTTAAGGGGAGGGGGAGGGAAGTTAGCAGAAAGGTCGACCACTTTCAATCGGAAACCAATTCGGTAAATTTCCGGAGTTCTTTTGCCAAAGTCTTTGTTTTGGTTTAAACTTCCTGAATCTTTTGATTGCATTGGGCGGACATTATGGCGTTGCGACTCCCGAAATTTGTAAGCAGGCACCTTGTTTCCCGCTGGCGTCAGTTTATAGCTGTCCTTTCACTCCTTTTACTTCTCGCTGCGCTGCTGTTTTTTGCCGCTCCCCAAATCCTTTCCAGTCACTCAATGCAAAATCGTCTCAAGTCGACTCTGAGTACCTCTCTGCAAGGAGCGGTCAACTGGGACAGCCTGCAACTCTCCTGGACGCGGGGCTTGCAGCTGCACAATTTCACCGTCGGGCCGACGAACGGGGCGTTGTATCAGCTGCGCCTTTCTGAAGTTGACTGCCGTCCCGGTATCGGCTTTGGAAGTGAACCCGCCGATACATTCGGACTGTCGCTCTTTTTACGATTGCATGATCTCCAGCTTGAACTCATATCTACAAGCAAAACAACAGAAGCACCACCTCCCACTCAGACAGAGGAGACGCCGGATCCCTTAACAACACTGGCGCAGGGACTCGAACGTTTTACCACTCTCAGTTGGCCCTTACCGATCGATCTCCGTGTCGATATTGCCGTCACTCCCGTCGTCGTCAATTACCATGATCCTGTCAGCAATCGCCGCTTCCGCTTTACTGAGGGTGAGTTGCAGTTGCGGATGCCTTCACTGGAGCGGGCACCTCTGACTTTCAGTCTGAACGGCAAGGTGGCAGTCGATGATCACCCTCTGGAAATATTACGACTGGCGACGGAGATCACCGGATTAACTGCCCCCACCGGGCGGATCGTTCCGGCAGGGGCGCTCCTTGCCGCTTTTGTCGACTTCCCTGGAGTCGATCTCAAAGCAGACGGTCGCCTTGATCAGGAACAAGGACTGCAGGGCACATTAAAGCTTGATCTCCCGCAGTTGCAGCAGTTCGCCACTCCCTTCCTCCCGTCAAATCTCCCCGACATCACAGGAACCCTTCTCGCCACTCTCCAGGCCCGGATTGACAACAAAAAGAATCTCGCCCTAAGCTGTACACTGGCCGGACAAAAACTTCAGGTCGATACTGCCGGCCCCCTCGATTTCGATCTCGGTCAGCAACTGAAGACGGATTTTCAGCGGCAGCTTGTGACTCTGGGCGGAGGCGTCTTGATGGTCCCCGGCCTCCTTGAAGCCAACTGGGAAGCGCGGGTCGAAGAGCCCGGCAGCCCGGAACGCCGGGTCAACGCAAAGCTGCACCAGCTCAGGATTGATCTTGATCAGGCTTTGGCCCTGGCTGCTCCGTTTCTCCCCCCGGATCTGCCGCAACTTTCCGGCGGAGAGTTGCAGTTACAGGATCTCGAACTGCAATTATCCGGTTCGCAAGGGGCAGGGGAGGTGCGGCTGACCAAGGGGACGGTCGATCTGCAAAGTTTGCGACAAGCTGATCTCTTTGTCGACGGGATCGCTCTTGCCACCAGTGATCTTATCATCCCGCTCAGCTCCTATTTTCCCGCCAGCGTTGCGGCGGGGATCGACTGGCAGGTCGCCAGTATTGACATGCGCGGCGCGCAGCCCCTGACTCTCACTGGTCTGGCGGGTTTTGGCAATCTGGCAATCGCAGCGATCAGTAAATCCAAAGGGGAGGAAAAGCTGAGCGCCAAGGGCCGTTTCGACCATAAGCTCGGTCTTAAGGGGGGGAAACTGGCTAAATTAGCGAGTCTCAGCACGCTTGCTAATGACCTGCAGCTCTCCTTTGCCCTGTTGCCGGACGGCAGAATCAGGGTGGAGGAGTTGGCGCTTATAACTGATATCGCTGCCCTCAATACCCCTGTCTCCGGCAAGGAGTTGCAGTCCCTCCCGCTCCGGCAAACGTTGCAAGTCGCGGGAGTGGAGTTGCGTCCAGGAGACACCATTCCTGTAGTTGAAAGTTTTATTTTTTCATTGGTTTCTCCGGAATTTGTTAATGTCACAGGTGAAGGAAGTCTGTCGAAAACGAAACTTCTGACCGTGAAAACTCAGATCAGACTGGAACTTCCCCGCTTCATTGCTTTCGCCGACCCGCTTCTGCCGGAGAAGCTGACAGCAAGCGGGTCGGTTAAGAGTGCGCTGCAGCTCACGGTCACCCTTCCGGAGCGTCCTCTTCCAGCCGGACATTCACCCTTGCGCAGTGCCAAAAACGCGTTAAATGCCATCCGAGAGTTGCACGGCAGCCTGGAGCTCGATGACGTTGAACTCCGCTTACCCCTCACCAATGGCAGTCTGCACCTCAGCGGCATGCAGACATCGCAACCGTTCAGTCTCCAGAGTAGCAATCATGGCGACAAAATCGATCTCGGCGGCGCCATTGCCTTTGATCTCCGTTCTGGCAGCGTTATCAACGGCCAGGTTCTGCCGGCTGAGCATGCCCGGATCAGTTTCAGCGGCGAAGTGCGCGACTGGGATCGCGCTTTCCTGTCCGAATCGGTACAGATCGAGCCGCTGGGTCTGGCACAACACAGTGAGTTGACCATCACCGGACTCGCCGCCCTCCTCGATCAATCCTTGCCACCGTCTCCGGCCACCCTGCTGCAGCGTCTGGACGCCACGCTCTTCAGTGAAGTCGACCTTCATCTCCGTCCTGCTGCGCCGCCGCTCCTCCCTGATCTGATCTTAACCGGCACCACGTCCGCCGGCACCCGTATCGATCTGAAAGGCGCTGATTTTTTACGACTGCATGCTTATGCCGATGCCAAAGAACTTGCGCTGACCATCCCTGACGGGCCGGAACTGCACGGGTTGCAAGCCCGTTTCAATCTCGATCGTACCCTGCAAATCAGCACGGCTACGACCCGAAAGGAACGCTGGCTCCCCCTCTCGACCAGTCTGGTTCAGCCACAGCCCCGGCCTCTACCAGCGCTGCTGGAAGGGGCACGTCGTCGCCTGCATGACGACCGGCGCGGCAGCAGTGGCGGCGAACGCTCCTTGACGATTCAATCGCTGACGCTCCCCGGTCTGTCTCAGCCGCTCACCATCCGATCCCTCGAAGCGGAGATCGTCACCGGACAGGAAGAGGTGGGAATGAACTTTCTCCAGGCAGAACTGCTCGGCGGCACTCTGCGCTCCCGCGCCCTCCTCGATCTGCGGCCCATCGTACCGGTTCTCAGCGCGGAAGCGCTCTTTACCAATCTCGACCTGAGTCGGCTTAACCGCGATTCTGCAGTGCCGGGGGCGATTGCCGGAGAGAGTTCGATCAGCGGCGAAGGCTTCCTCCGTATTCCGCTCCTTGAGAAACAGCGACCCCTTCTTGAGGGCATGTCCCTGTCGACTCGTTTACGCCAGATCGGTGCCAAAAGCTTTGATCGCATCCTTGCCAGCCTCGATCCCCATGAACGCAATGAAGCGATTCAGGCGCAGCGCAAGCTGTTGCGCCGTGGACAGCTGCAAGGGATCGAGGTCCTGGCGGCTGACGGGGCACTGGCGGTGAGCGGTGCAGTCAACGTGCAGGGAGCTTCCATCGCTCTCCCTAGAATTGACCGTCTGCGGCTCGCGGAGCTCCCCCTGGACAAGGAACTGGCACCGGTGCTGACTACAATCAGCGCCGCGCGCCCCCCCCTTGAATTCTTGCGTGCCGACACCATCGTTATTGATGCGCAGGGTGAAATTTCCCTGCGCAAGGAGGACCAATGAACAAGAAGCGCCTCATCCTCTCCCTCATCCTTCTCCCGCTTTGCGCCTGCACTCTCGCCAAGGTCGATGTCAATGTCGTCAGTGAGCGCACCTCTCTGGAGAATCAGGTTCTCGGCACCTACAACACCATCAGCGACGACCTTCTCCTCGTCGCCTCGGTGCGCGGTATCTCGCCAACAGGCAAGATTACCCCGGCGCCACAGCGGACGCCGGAGCAGGAAACGGCGGTGCGGGCGCTGGAGACGGTCTCCTTCCATGCCGACGACATCGAAACCTTCAAACGTCTCGGCTGGATCGGCGAGGGGCGCGATGGCCTTCTTACCGCCTTTCCCCGCACCCAACCCAAGGGGGGGAGCAGTGACCAAAACTTTGCCGCCACCTACAGTGACGGGGAATTCTCGGAGGTTCTCGATCAAGTCAACAAGGCCCGCGAAGTTCTGATGCTGCGGGTCATCCAGACCAACGAGAACTTTACCGTGCAGGATCTTCCTGAGATTCGCCGCGTCTTTGCCAAAATCAATCAGCAGAACAGCCCGCCCGGCAGCAAGGTACAGAAAGATGACGGCACCTGGGGGACACTGTGAGCTGGCGCTTCCGACCGCTGATGGCGGCAGTCCTCCTTTTCGTCCTGACCCTGACCGGCAGTGCCGGTGCAGCGACGCCACTGAGTGACGATCTTCTCGCCCCGAGTGTACCGCGGCCGGCGCCACGCGCCCGACCGGAGATGGTCGCCGAGCCGGTTCTCTTCACCGCCCGCTCAACCCTTTACGCCACCCGCTCCGAAAACGGCAGCATCGTCACCATCGAAACCGGGGAGCAGAGGGATGAACTCTGGCTCTATCCAGCCGGATATCCGCAGGTTCTGCCGCAACGGCTGTTGTCGGGAGTGGCGCGCCTGGCGATGCCGGCCTTGAGCCGCGATGGCCGTACCCTTGCCTGGATCGACAGCCGCGATGATGTCAAGGGTGATCTCTGGGTCCTCGATCTCACCCGCCCCGGTGCCGTACCGCGACGCCTCAGCGACAGCCGCAGCGAAGAGCAGGCCCCGGTCTTCAGCCGCGACGGCAGCTTTATTCTTGTCCATCAGCTCACCCCCGGATCAACTTTGCGACGCCTTGTCCGCTACGATCTTGTCGGCAGCGGACCGACGCCCCTCGCGATTAACATCGATGCCGCCTTTGCCCATCCGGCCCCGGACGGGCACTCCTGGGTCTTTGTTTCGCGCCAGAGCGATCCTGGCGGCGATCTCTGGCTCTGGGACGGAGAGCAGGAACTAACGCAGCTCACCTTCGGCGCTGCGGTTGATCTCTATCCCGTCTGGGAGGGAGTGGACACACTCCTCTTTACCCGGATTGCCGAACAGAGCGGGCGCGGCGAGATCGTCCGCCTGCATCTCAACCGCCGCGACACCTCCGGGCATCCGCGGCTCTTTCCCCTCACAGTGCCGGCGCTCGGGGCGTTGGCACCGTTACCGGTTGGACAGGAAATTTACTTTGTCGGCGCCCAACCCGGGGGAGGGCAACTTCTCACCCTGCCGGACGGCGGAGAGATCCCCCGTCTGCAAGATCCTGTTGCCCAGTGGCAGTTGGTGCAGCAGCTGCGCTTGCGCCGGCCAATCGATCTCCCGCATGTCCGCCTCGCCGCCTTCCAGGTTCTGGCGCAGGAGAAGGAAGCCAGCCGCTACGGAGCACAAGCGAGTCTGATCCTGATTGAACTCCTTGAAGCGGAGGGGGAAGAGCGCGCGGCCTTAAATCTGGCGGAGGAAGTCAGTCGCCGCTATAGCGCGCTGACACCGGAATCGCAACTCGCGGCTCTGTCCGGGCTCCGCCTCGAAGCGCAGCTGCGTTATCGCCTTGCCGCGGCCGGCGAAGAAGGTCAAAAAATTCTGAATGCCGCTGTGGTCGCCATCGACGCACAATCCGCCGGGGAGAATACGGAGCTGCGGGCGCGCGCCCTGATCGACGGCGGCCGGCTCTTGAGCGACTTCGCCAGTCGGGCTGCAGATCGCCTGTCGGCGTTGCAACGTTTCGAGCAGGCCATGGCCCTGCCGGATCTTAGCCGCTCGTTGCAGGCCGAAGCCTCCTTCCGGCGCGCCCTGCTGCTAACCCAACTGGCAGGCGGGATACGGGGAGAAGAAGCGCTGATCACGGTGGTGCAGGACTTCCCCGAGGAAGAGTTGTGGGCGGAAAAGGCAGTTTCTGTCATCCTGGCAGGCCGCACACCCGCAAACGGCGGCAGTGCCGAACAGGGCCGCCAACTCGCCGCCCTGGCGGAACGCTATCAGTTGGAGCTGCCCCGTCTGGCGATGGGTGCCTGGAATCGCATCGGCGATCTCGCTTATGCGGCAGAGGAGTGGAGCCGGGCGCGCGCTGCCTACCGGACCGTCCTCGACAGCTTTCCGCCCCTCCTCACCCCGACCGCTGCGGCGCGCTTTGCGCTGGCCGAGCTCCTTTACCGTGAGGAACGTTATGGTGAAGCCACGGCGCTCTACGAAGTACAGATGGGGGAGGTGCCGGAAGAGACGGCGATCTACCAGCTTGCCCGCGCCGCCTACGTCCGCAAGCGTCTCGCGGCCGGCGAAAGTCTTTATCGTCGCGGCGAAATCGCCACGGCCCGCTCGACTTTTCTCGACCTCATCCGCTACGAAGGACGCAGCCTGCCGGCACATCGCGGTTATATCAAGGCGGTAGCAGCACAGGGGCAGGCAGAGGAGCTCCTCCTCCTTTACCGAAAACTCCTCCTGCAATACCCCGATGATCCGATCCTCCTGTACGGCGCTGGACTTTGTGAAACCTATCTCCCCGGTCGCGACCACCTGCGTAATGCCCGGACAGTTTTAGAGCGCGCCTTTGAACGGCTGCCGGCTTCGCCCTATCCGGCCCAGACGCTCGGGTACATCGCCGAGGTGGAGGAGACGGTTTATAACGAGGTCGGCGGACTCGAGCGGGCACTGAGCCTTTATCGCCGTGCCGCCCTGCTCAACCGCGATGACCTCGATCCGGATAATCGTGCCAACCTTGAACTCAATCTCGGCAATGTCGCCTTCCTCCTCGGTCGCAACGCCACGGCGCAGCAGCACTACCAGCAGCGGCTTGCCGCCAACCAACCCTTCGACAACCCCGAGACCGAACTCCTCTTTCAGCGCCGTGCCGGGGCGGTCGCCTTTCAGCTCGGCGCCAGTCAAGAGGCGATCGCCCGCTACGCGACTGCCCTGCAGCTCGTCGAGGCGCGCCTCGATCCGAGTCGTCCCCTTGAGGCCTTTGGCAAGCTGGCGCGTCGTATCAACGAACGCCTCTTCAGTCCGGAGAAGGGCGCTCCGCCTGCACCGGCTGCGGCGCTGATCGCGCAGCAGGCCATTGCCGCCGAACTCGATGGCCTCGGCGCCACCCCCCCGGCAGCGCCACCGGCGGCGGAGTGGGAAAAGTTCAGCACCGCCCTCCGGACTCTCCTGCAGCGGGAAGAAAAGTTGATCGCCGCTGCCACGAACTGGCATCCGGAGGGGAAGACCTATCAGGCCGAACTGAAGAGCCTGATTCGCCGGGTCAGCGAAGAGCTTGATGCTGTGCCGCGTCTGGTCGAGACCCAGGCGGAACTCCATGATCGTCTCGGCCTCGCCAGCCTCGAAGCCGGCGAATTTGCCACCGCCGGACAGCACTTTGTCATTGCCTTCGATCTCAATCTCCGCCTCGGTCGTACCGACAACCTCGTCCTCAATCGCCGTTCCGGAAGCATTGCCGCTTATCAGCAGGCGCAGAGCAGCCCGGGGGAGGAGCGCATTGCCTTGCTGACGACCGCCCGCAGCGGTTTCCTGGAGGTCCTGCAGCTGGTCAAGAAGTATCCGCCCAGGTCGAAAAAATCAAAGGGTCAAGGGGGCGGATTGCTCCGTCTCAAGCTCGATTATGCCCTCGACCAGGCGGGGGCGACGACTGCCGCCTTCGGCTTCAGCGCCGAACAGGAACGCCGGCTTGCCGAGACCTATCTGGCGCGGATCAGCGCCGAGCTTGGTGATCCGGTCACGGCGCTGGTGATGCTGCGCCGGCAGCTGGCGAATTACCCGCAAGAGATTACCAGGGTCGCCCCGGGCGATCGCTTCGGCCTCGGCCTCCTCAGCCATCGCGTTGCCCACCTCGAACATGCCCTGGCGAACGATGCTAGCGCAGCAGCGGATTTTCGCCGTGCCCTCCTCGTCAACCTCGCCGAAGGGAGTCCGCTCAGCGCCGCCATCAACCTCCGCAACTGGGGCTCACTCCTCGATCCGCAGGGGGCAGGGGTGGCTGACGACTTTCTCCGCCGCCAGGCGGAAGTGGCCACGCTCTTTGCGGCGCAACGAAGTACGGTGCCGGTCGGGAGTGAAGCCCGCATTTACTTTGACAGCAGCAGCCTGATCCTGCGACTTGCCAACGCGGCAGAGAATCCCGTGCAACGTTCCGCCCTCCTTTACCGGGCTCTTGCTCTCGGCGATCAAGCTTTGGCGCTGAATAAGGGGGAAGGGAAGGGGGAGAAACGGGAAGAGTTGACGCTGCACAGTGCCGTCCTCCTCAATCGCGCGGCGATCTGCAGCGCTCTCGATCTTCCTGTTGCCGCGACCAGCGCCTATCACGCAGCGCTGCAACTTGCCGAGACCGGAGAGTTGGCAGCGCTGCGCTGGCGAGCCGAGGCCGGACGCGGCGACTATCCTGCGGCGTTGCAACACTTGCAAAGTCTCGCCCCCCATGATTTTGATCTGCAAGCCGGCGAGCTCTTTGTCCGTTTTGCTCCGGAACTGCAACGCCTCGCCGCTGGCGATAGCCGGCAGGCTTTGCAACTGACGGAACTACTGAGTGAGATCGAGCGCGTCCAGCTCCTGGCGCCGCCTCTTCTCTCCCTGCACGCGCCGGGCGTGGCCGACACCCTGCGCGCGGCCGCCCCGCATCTGCGCCTCAAACGCGAGCTGCAAGGGCAGCTCAGCGCGGCTCGCCCGGTCGATCGCGACTATCTGCAACTCCGTCAGCAACAGGAAGAGACCCTCCTGATCAACATCCTTGGGAAACTACCGTCAATTTATGGCGCGCTGCCGCCGTCCCTCCTCGATTATCTCGCTGCCGCTCTGATTACCGGAGCAAACAAAGAGGAAGTGCACACATTACGCGCCAAATTTATCAATCGCTGTCAAGCCGGGGAGGGGGGATATTTCTGCACCCTCCTGCTGCCGCAAACGGTTGAACTCAGTCAGCTCGACATGCTCCTTGAAGGACGCGAGGTCCTGCGCCCGGTCGCTTTGGGAAATGATCGCTGGCTCCTCTTGACCTTGACCAGTGATGGTGAGGTGCTGAGCGAGACCCTGACCACGCAGCAACTGCAACAGCGCGTTATCGTCAATCCGGGGGCGATCCTGGCCAGCGAAGATCAGCAGCCTTTCAGGGACAACACCTTCCTCACCCGCAGCCTCAGCCTGACCCATCTCTGGCGTTCTCTTGAAGCGCGCCAGCCCTTCCGCCAGAATATCCTCGACCCGGCGGGTTGGTGGCCGATCCAGCCGCCCTTTGTCCCGGTGCAGGGGACTTCACTGGCCGAGGCGCTGCCCCAGGCCCATACCCTGGTTCTTCCCGCTCGCGCCGGACTCCTTGTCGAGCCGCCGACCGGGATCACCGGCACCGCTTTGCCGCGCTTCTCCTACAGCGGGGCGGGTGGCGAGCGTTACCCCCTCGATCTCACGAACGCAGTCAGCCTCGCTCTGGTCGTTGCGCCGCAGGCCGGTCTACAGCAGAGCTACACTCTCGGTCACCTCACCGCCCTGACTGGCGTCCCCTCCCTCCTCATCAGCGATGGTACGCCGGCCGGACCGGCCTTCAGCGCCAGCTATGCGCAATCCTCCCTGGGTGACGCCGCGGCTCAGCTCCCAGCCGGCTGGTTCCTCCTCGGCGACTGGGGCCTCGATGCCGCCGCTGCGCAGCAGCTGGGTCGCAGTCGGTTTGTCGAAGTCGGCAAGGCCGGGCTTGCCGCCCAGAAGCAAGGTCAGCACCTGCAAGCTCTCGCCTATTTTGAAGATGCCCTGGCGATCGCCGCGACCGATGCGAAGTTAGCGGCCCAGATCATCCCCCTGCTCAGCCTCGCCCGCGAGAGCGCCTTTGCCGCCGGCCAGCTGGAGCGATCGATTGCGCATGCCGCGCAACTGGTGGCCGAGATCGAGAAGAACGAGCCTTATTCGGCGGCGCATGCCGATGCCCTCCTTCGTTACGGCCTCCTCTCTGGCCGCGCTGAACGTTACAGCGAGGCCGAAAAAGCACTGCAGGAGAGTGTCGCCACCTTCGCCGATCTCGGTCTGGTCAAGAAACAGGCCGCCGCCCTGAGCGGTTTTGCCCAGGTGCAGGAGAATGCCCTCGACTACAGCCGCGCCGGCACCCTCTACAGTGAAGCCGCCGACCTGCGCCAGCTCCTCAGGGATGATCTCTCCCTTGCCGATCAGTACCGCAACCTCGGCCGCCTTTATGACCTGCGCCTCTCCCGCTATGCCGAAGCGGAACGCTACTACGCCAGGGCGGTCGAGCTTTACGCAGCGCAAGGGGCGAAACGGCTGGAGGGGGAAGCGCTGCTGGAACGCGGCCGTACCCGGCGCCTTCTCGGCGATTTCAAGGGCGCCGATGCCCTCTACGAAGAAGCGCTGCAAAAGCTTGGTGAAGGGGAGGGAAGAAGCCGAGCGCGCGTCACTCTCGAACAAGCGAATAACGCCTGGTTTCAGGGACGTTATCAGGAAGCCTTTGAGAAGAGGGATGAAGTGGAGAAGGCGGCGAAGAGCGGGGGGTGGAACGGCGAACTGGTGATGGCGAAGAATACCGGCGGTCTGATCTGGTCGACCCTCGGTGACCAAAAGCGCGCCCTCGTCGAACTCCGCGCCGCCCTGCTCCTTGCCGAAGCGCTGCCGAACCGTCAGGATGAAGTCGCCACCACCCTCAACAATATCGGCCTGGTGCAGCGGGAGTCCGGCGACTATAGCGGCGCAATCGCGACACTGGAGCGGGCCCTCGCCATCGACCAGAAGATCGGCTCGCGCTGGGCCATGGCCTACGATCTCCGCAACCTCGGCCAGTGCCTCCTCCGCCTCGGCCGCCCCGAGCCGGCGCTTCGTCACTTTGTGGATGCCGAAGGACTGGCGACAGCGATCGGCGATCAGGTCAATCTCGCCAAGATCCTGCTGGCACGGGCCGATGCCGAGCTGCAGCTGGGGCGTCTGGCAGATGCAGAGCGCAGCTACCGGCAAGCCCTAGCTATTGCCGACCGTCTCCTCCTCCCCGAGGTGCGCTGGCGCGCCCTCTACGGCCTGGCGCAGGGGGAAGAGCGCGGCAAGAGAAATGACGCAGCTGTTGAATTTTATCGTCAGGCGATCGCCACCATCGAAGAGTTGCGGGCGACGATCCGCCTCGATCAGTTGAAGGACGGCTTTCTCAACGACAAGGGGGATGTCTACGCCGGCCTGGTCAGCCTCCTGGCCGGGCTCGGCCAAGGCGATGAAGCCTTTGCTGTCGCCGAGCGCTCGCGGGCCCGTAACCTCATCGACATCCTCGGCCGCCAGCGCCTGTCGCTTGCCGGCTCCGTCGATCAGGATCTCTACGACCGCCAGCTGCAACTCAAGGAAGGTCTGCGCGAGCAGGAGCAGTTCCTTGTCCTCGCCGCGACCCCGGCCGAACAGGCCCTGTATCAGACCGCCCTCGACAAGCTCCGCGCCGATTATCAGGATCTCCTCCTCGAGATCGAGAAGGAGCGGCCGGAGCTCCTCGCCCTGGTCAAGGTCGACCCCTTAACGCTCACGCAACTGCGCGCCCTTCTCGAACCGGGGATCGTCCTCCTCTCCTATTATCAGCTGCCGGATCGCACCCTCTGCTGGCGCATCGACCGGCAGGGGACGACACTCTTTACTCTGCCAATCAGCGCTGCCGAGCTCACCGCCAGCATCGACAGTTACCGGCGCATGCTGCAGAACCTCGAACCGCTGGAGAAGCTCTCCACCACCCTTTATAACCAGCTCCTGGCCGCGCCGCTTGCCGGGGGAGGGGAGATCCGCGCCCTCGGCATCATCCCGCACGGCTCCCTCCACTACCTCGCCTTTGCCACCCTCAGCGATGGCCGCGATTATCTGATCGAGCGTAGTCCCCTCTTCCATCTCCCGGCCGCGTCGGTGCTGCGCTACACCCTGCAACGCCGCCCGCAGGAGAAGAATCGCAAGGTGCTGGCGATCGGTAATCCCGATCTTGGCGACAAAGCTCTCGATCTCCCCTTTGCCGAGCGGGAAGCCGCGACCCTGCGCTGGAACTATCCGGATCTCACCCTCCTCACTCGCGAACGCGCCACCGAGAGCTGGGTGCGGAGCCATATCCACGAATTCGGCATCATCCATCTCGCTTCGCACGGCGAGTTCGATCCGATCAACCCCCTCTTCTCCAGCGTCCGTCTCGCCCGCGATCCGGCCAATGACGGCCGCCTCGAAGCCGAAGAGATCTTCGGCCTCGACCTCCAGGCCGATCTCGTCGTCCTCAGCGCCTGCCAGACCGGCCTCGGCGATCTGCAGCGCGGCGACGATGTCGTCGGCATGAACCGTGCCTTCCTCTTCGCCGGCACCCATGCACTGTTGTCCAGCCTCTGGCGGGTCAGCGATGTGGCGACGGCGATCGAGATGAAGCAGTTTTATCGGGATTACGGCAAGATGAATAAAGCCGAGGCGTTACGCAAGGCGATGCTGCATGTGAAGGGGAGATATCCGCACCCCGGTTACTGGGGGGCCTTTGTGCTGACCGGCGATTATGAGTAGGGCGATCTTCCGGGATCGGCTATAAGGAATCAATAATTTCGCCAGGTTTTACCGATGAAATCGTTGACAGCCGGGGAGGGGATACGGTACAAGTTTGACTCTTTTTAATGGATTGAATTGCATTTTGATGGGGCAGGGATCAAATGTATCATAACCGGAACTCACAGTTGTAAGTACGCCGCCTTGATCAGCAGAGATGCTGGTCGGCGGCGTTTTTACGTTGGCTGGAACGGGCCTCGTGTCAAGAGCGTTTCACGCTACGTCGCTACGTCAGACAAAAAGGCATAAGTCCGATGTATCGTAGCGGCGTTGCGCGAGGTGGGTTCGGTCTGAAGGATCAAGACGAAGGATGCGGATGGGGGATTATTTGATGACTGAGAACGAAATTGCCAACCGGATCATGGATGCGTCATTTCATATCCACCGTGAACTCGGGCCTGGTCTGCTGGAATCGGTGTACGAGGTCATTTTGGCCAAGAAACTGACCGACCGTGGACTTGTGGTTGAACGCCAGCAGCCGATAGCGATTCGTTTTGAGGGGATCACCTTTGATGAAGGCTTCCGTGCCGATCTGGTGGTCGAAAAGAAAGTCATTGTCGAATTGAAATCGATAGAGAAGCTGCAAGCGGTTCATGCCAAGCAACTTTTGACCTATTTACGGTTGACCGACTGTCGATTGGGGCTGTTAATCAACTTTGGTGAATTTTTACTCAAGGACGGTTTCAAGCGCGTGGTCAACGGTATCGATGATGAAACCCGCTGTTAAGCTCGGAGAGGCAAGAGCGTTTCACGCGACGGCGCAACGACGCAACGGCAGGCAGAAAAGCTATGATCTGAGGTTAAACCATTGCCACTGATTTTATGACTTCAGTTGGTGAAGAAGAGTTTCAGGAAGGATATTTAGAATAGGCCCGAACGAGAGGTGAATTACCCCTGGTTTTCAGGAACTCGTCTGATGGACAACTTTTATGTAAAAGTTGGCGCGCTGTGAATTTTACCTTGTCATTAATGAACAGACCTAGATTGAGGTTTTCTTGAAGAGGTTAAAATTTCTATTATTTTTTTATAATCAGCCTCAGTTCCAGTCCTCGAACCTGTATCACTCATCATAAAGGCAGTGTATTTTTTCAAATCGGGGAGTATGGCATAGTCCAGAAACTCAAGTGGCGTCACGTCTTGATCGTTTTTTTTATGACTTAATTCAGGATTGTGTTCAAGAATTGTCTCAACAATTTCAGGATGTCCGAACCTGACCGCAGTATGTAAAACAGTCTGGCTATCCACGGTCTTAAGCTCTGTATTAATGCCGGCAGACAGGAGCAATCTAACACACTCGACCTCCCTTCCTCGACACGCTCCATATAGTGCTGTCTGCCCAACAAAATCTTGCAAGTTAAGGTTGGCACCTGCCTCAATAAATATCTTTGCTAATTTAATATTTTTGTTTTCTACTGCCAGCATCAATGGAGTTTGTGCTTTAAAATCAGCTATATCAAGAAGCTTTGGCCATTTTTGTGCAATATAACCAATAGCGAAATTCCATTTTTCTATATATCTCTCAGAATTTTCAAATTCGCTATGCGATTGAGGTTGAATGATTCTAGATGCCTTTAATCTTTTTGAAATCTCGCCGCACATTTTAATCAATCTATTCAGAACAGTATCGCCACGGACATCGAATAAACGCCTATCCTTAAGATTCGAGTGTTTTTTGCACCAGGCATCCAAAAATACAACAACATCATTTTGTTCTATAATCGTAGCTAGTTCACTAGTAATGGCTTCCGTCTCTTTTTTATTGTAACGGGTTTTTGCATCAACACCCGGATAAGGTTTATATAAATCTGTCCAAAAATACTCTGCAACTTCAACAGCCACGTCTTCCATTGAAAGATTCGGATCAATGATGTCGTAAAAAACGGCATTACGATAATATTTCTCGTGATTTTCTGGTATGAGAGCTTTTCCTGAAACTGCAACACTCCAGAGATCACGGGAAATTTCTCCACGTAATGTTCCATAACTGCGTACATGACAATCTTCAAGAGCCTCACGAAAAAATTGTTCGGCAGTAGAGAAATCGTTCTGGGCAAGTGCATGCTTGGCTTTAAATTGTAGAAGTGGAGCTTTGAACCTGTCGGCTACTGGATTATTCTCCGCTTCATGCAGGATAGCAGCAACAAGATCGGCACAGTCTTTCGAACGACCTTTTCTTGCTCCGTTTAAGTAGTGCCCCAATTCTTCTAAATTGACCCTAATTTTTTGCACCGAAGTTTGAGCCAATTCTTTCATTCGGTCGGTTATGATCTTCCGTACTTTTTCAGGAATCTGTTCATCATTCGCAAGAGAAATTAGCACATCAATATGTGTAAACTTTTGCAGTGTTCTCCATGACGATCCATGTTTTAGGTCTATAAGCAATTTTTCCCGACAGTCAAAACCACGATTCTCCTCTTCAATTCTTAAAAAGTTCCGCTCCAGGATTTTGACAGCACTCTCCTTCCCGAAGGGTAAAAAATCCTCTAAAGGTTCCCCTCCTTCAAGCAAAGCAAAGCGTATTGAAAATTTTGTGCCGAGATACAGGGGTAAAAATTTTCCATCCATTCGACTTGAGGGGAGTATTGAATGTAGGTTCTCCATAATCAGCCAAGGAAACTGTTTTATTGTCTGCTCTTCAAACCACGCATCCTCTTCTTCCCAAGACCCCCCTTCGCTATGGGCTTGAATTGTCAAGTTATAGATTTGCTGAAAAAGTATAGTAAGTTGTAGAACCTTGTTTTTTGCTGGGTCTGTACAATCACAATCCTCCATCTTCGGGCACAGAACCTTCACCAGGCGACTATACCCATCTTGAACCGCTCTGGCAATTTGAAGTCTTTGGCGAATTACCTGCATCGAAGGTCGTGCATAACGTATGGCGAGAAGTTCGACAAAAAGTTTCTGTACTTCTTCGGAAGTGTCCCCCGATAACACTGCTTCGATACAGCCAGGAAGGCACATTGGAATTTCGTCCCTGAGAGCATCTGCTGTCAGCCCTTTGTGCTCAATGAAAGCTTTGGCGGCATGGATTTTTGCTGAGAGATCGAGTGTGTCTTCTGGTTCAAAGCACCCCTTGAAAGGTAACTCACAATTATCGAGAAATCTCAGATCTATCGTTTTTGCACGAGGCAAACTCCCCTCTTGCCATTTGTACAAATTGCTCTCGATGCTGTCGGCATTATCCTCTGAAGTTCCTTTATCCTCATTAAAGCCGCCGCTAAGATAATTAGTAAATTCATTCATGGATAATCCATGCAAATCAGATAGCCAAGCCATTGTTGCCACAAATGGCAAAATCAACTCTTCTTTTCCATCAATTTTTTTGACTTGCGGTAGATACCAGAAGCACCCACCGGGCATGCCTTTGTCAGTAATTGAATCCAACTGCCAGAACGCCACCGTCCTGCCGAGCATCGGAATATAGGAGTAACCAAGCAGATACCAGAGAACCTGCCGCTGGTCAGCGCCAGCCGTCCAGATCGATTGTTCGAGAGCCAAATTAAAATTTATTGTATCAGCAATATTAACGCGTAAGTGATGCCTTGCTTCATTGTCAAGTTTTAGCTCCCGGAAAATATCCAGAATCAATTCTTCCAGCATTTTAAGATGATTATTCAATTTCATCTGTCGCTGAGCAAATTTCTTTTTTGTTCTGGTTTGCGAATCATCCAAGCCCAGAGACTGAACAACTTCGAGAAGAACGGCTTCTACTGTAGGAACTACCGCCATAAAAACTCCAATATAAAGGCGTGTATTCAACGGTTTGCGTATCAAAAAAACGAACACACACTTAAAAATCAACTTTTGATAAGGCCCCGAAGGGGGGGTACGGAGAGTTACACTACCCACTGTGCTTTTCTAATTTACATTGTGCCTCATCAACCCACAGGAGGCACAACATGAAAAAAACCGATCAGCTTGTTCTCAATTGGCATCTCACCGAAACATGCAACTATGCCTGCCGATATTGCTATTCTAGTTGGAACCGAAGGCAGGCTGGCGAGATATTTCGAAGTCCCGAGGTCTCATCGGCCCTTCTGAAGGAGTTATATCGCTATTTCAGGGCAAACAATTCCTTCAACCCGCTTCAACAATCGTTGTGCTGGAATAATGTCCGCCTCAGCCTGGCCGGTGGGGAAACCCTTCTCTTTCCTGAACACACCCTCCGCATTGCCCGGGAAGCGAAAGCAATAGGATTCAGTCTCTCCTTGATCACTAACGGCAGTCTTCTTACCTGTGAAAATGTTCCAAAGCTGGTGGGTAACCTGTCGATGTTGGGGATCAGCTTAGACTCTGTGGATCGGGACACAAATCGTCGGATCGGCAGGATTGATCGGTCGGGTCGAGTCGTCTGTTTAGACGAGATGCATGATCTGATCGCCTTGGCTCGTGCCTGTAATCCCGAATTATTTATCAAGATCAACACAGTGGTTAACTCATTAAACATTGATGAAGACTTGCGCGGGATGGTTGAGCGTCTTCGTCCGAATAAATGGAAATTACTCCGTGTTCTCCCGGCTGTTACAGACGCATTATCAATCACGGATCAGCAATTCGCTTCCTTCGTTGCTCGCCATCGCCCCCTTGGCAATATCCTTTCTGTTGAGGACAACCAGGATATGACTGAGTCATACATCATGGTTGATCCCTGCGGCCGCTTCTTTCAAAACCAAAACAACTCTTCGAACAACAATCCTTATATCTACAGTGATCCGATTCTTGATGTCGGCGCCGATGCAGCCTTTGCCCAGATCAAGTTTGACATCGAGAAATTTGCCGGCCGGTATTTCCAGCACGAAGTTGGAGATGCAGCATGAAAAAATACAGTAACTGTAAGGAAATTAATAGGTACGTAAAAAGGCAAGTTCAAAAAGGTTGGTTCTTCACACACGGCAAGAAGCACGGAAAATTATCGCACCCCAGCGGGAAGGTAATTCTAATCGTCCCGAAAACGCCGAGCGATTGGCGGGCGCCCCATAATTTTCACCGTGATTTAGACCGCGCCATCAACATGATCGGATAGCGCAAATACGTGAAAATCCTTACAGCTATGAGCCGGTTTGCATGTGCAAGCCAAGTCAGTAAACAACAACCGTGTCACCGAAAGGGAAAAATGATGAATGAAACACGTCCGTTATTTATCGTTATTGAAGGAATAGACGGGTGCGGGAAATCAACCCTCGTCAATCTGTTGGCATCAAAACTCAAATTCCATCTGCTCAAGAGCCCTCCAGATGAGCTCAGCGATGTTCGTGGCCTCTTCGACATGGACGACGTGGCGCACAAACTTTTTTACGCGGCGGCAAACAAGATTGTTTCCGGCAAAGTCGGAAAATTCATGGCCGTCGGTGATTCTGTAATTTGCGATCGTTACTGGCTCAGCACGAAGGTCTACAGTTCGGTCCGCAAGGACGACATCGCTATTGACGCAATTGAACAGCATCTGGTCCGGCCGGATTTCACCATCTATCTTTACCTCGATGAGGCGATTCGTAAAGAACGGATGAATCGTCGCGGAGCATTAAACGAGATCGACCAACGAAGCGTCAACGACGTCTCCCAGCTTGGAGCCGCATACGATAATGAGCTTTTGCAACCTTTCAGCGGGCAGGTATTAAAAATTGATACCGGAGCGGGAACTCCCGAGGAATTAGTTAAGGTAATTCTCTCGCGGATGGGTATTTTTGTGAGCAGTTAAATAGGAGGGCGACGTTATTCAAGCGTCATGAGGTAAATTTTGAGAGTTACAGCCACCCCAAGCATGGGTAACGACCCTTTCCTCTCCCCTCCTGTGTAATATCCAGCGCCAAAGCCTTTCCCTCCGGCCTAGGCGCTGTTCTTTTTCCCATTCGGCTCCTTGGCCTAATTCACATCCTCTCCTCCCAGGTCTTTCGTTTCTTGGGGGGCTCCGCGCATAAAAATGCACTTTTCTGAAAAATAAATTTCATCTAGTTCCGGCTAAACAATTTCAAATGCTTAGGCATGAGAAGGCAGAGAAATGCCACACGTCGTGTGGTTTTTATGAATAATATTAGCATCTTAGCTAGGTAGTTGGTGTTGACGCCCCCGTATTTAATGCTAACCTCCTACACAAGCACAGGGAGGACGAGCGAGATGGGAAATCCCAATTACCCGAAGAAGGGTTCAATAACCAAGGCACAACCGATCCGGAGCGTCGCCCTCATCGCGGCCATTGAGACGTTGCTCGGTACCTGCCTCCGGGATTTGGCTCTGTTTGTTTTGGGAATCAACACCAACCTCCGGGCCGTGGATCTCCGGAAGCTGACCGTCGGGGACGTCAAAGGCGCCACCGTGGGCGCGGTACTGCAATTGCGGGAGAAGAAGACGCAAAAGGTGCGCACCATCTTTCTCAACCGCAAGGTCATTGAGACTCTCCAGCGGTGGCTCCTGGTCCACCCCTGGGGGGATCAGGACGACGCGATTCTCTTTCCCAACTTGCGCACCGGTCAAGCGCTCCAGGTGTCGACGATCAGCCGGATGGTGAAGGGGTGGTGCCGCCGCGCGGGGCTGGAAGGGCATTATTCGGCGCACACGCTGCGGAAAACCTTCGGTTTTATGCACCGCACCGTGCACGGCACCGATATTCCGACCCTGATGACGATGTTTAATCACGGTTCGCAACGCCAGACCCTCGACTACCTCGGCATCGACAACGAGGAGATCCGCGAGGCCTATTTGAAGGAGATCTGAGGAGGCTGCGCCAACTTATGTGCATAAGTTGGCGCCGGCGAAAGTAGGTGACAATATCTCTGTCGTGGCGTCTTTTTCGCTCCCGGTGGGAGAACTTCAATTTTAGGAGATAGCTCATGCCGTTCTCGGTCTCGATAAAAATTAACCATCGCGAAGTGGTGAAGATTGATGGCCGTAATTGTGGTCCCCCCACAGGTAACCGGGAATCCTGCGCGACTCGGATTTACAGCTATGTCGCCGAGTGCCCGGAAGTCGGTGGTAAATCCGTCGGGGAAATTCTTCATTTACGCGATGAGGGGATCGAACGGCTTGTTGCTCTGATCCTGTTGGACCTCGCCGCAAAGCCGAGGCGAGAAGGGGGGGCCCCGGAGGAGTAAGTCGAGACGGCCTACTTCCACGATATATTGGAGGATGCTATGACGAAGAATAAATCGATTATAAAAAACATTTAGCCGAAGCGTTCGAGCACCAAGGTAATTCCGCTGCCACAGCAGGTGCCCGGGTCAGAAAAATCAGAATCTTCACAAATCTAGGAGGATATCTTGGCGAACGATAAACCCAACAAGAAGCCACTGGAGCACATTGAATTCGATGCCCACCAGATCGACCAGGCACTGTTTCAGAACGATCAGTCCCGAGTATATGTGGTGATTGTTATAGACCAATTCACCCGAATGATCATAGGAGGAGTCTTTTACAAAGCCACCGCAATTGACCGAAAGTGAAGGGGAAGGGGAAGTGATCAGACAGGCCGGGGCAAACGTAAAGACGGGTAAGTCTCCAATAACCCATCGATCAGCAACCACAATTCAGACTCGTAAGTAAACGGGGCATCCAAGTCTAAACCAATTCGATGGTTAGCGATCAGGTGGTAAACAGCCACACAGGCTTCATTATAACCAAGCCCTTGTGTTTGGAGACTCTCCAGCATGGTACGGGTTTTCATTGTCACACAATTCGCCAACAGAGTCAGAATGTATTCAATGACTCCTGGGACGACCTTTGAGTTTCGGTTTTTCAGAAACAGTTTGGCGTTTTTTAGTTTGGACCCACTGCGAATTTCGACTTCCGTCATGAGCTTGAATCGGTTGATATCGTTGTTTTTACAATACAAAATAGCGCCACGAAACTTTGGTTTTAATTCAGCCCAGTTCTCCTTGATATCCACTCTATACTTTACCTCGTAAAGCCATTTTTCGATGGAATACCCAACCTGTAACTCCACTAAGGTGTCAGGTGTCCATTTTCCAGCCCCTCCATTCTCATTGATATACGGGACTTTAAAAGGCTGTTCCTCATAACTCACAACCCATTTTAGGAATTTCAACAAAACGTAGAAATCGCGCTCTAGGGTCGACTCGGCAAAGACAGCCTTATGAACAGCCTTTTGGGTCATAAGCAGGCTGGGTTGCCCCCGGTAGGATTTTTTAAGTTGGCGCACTGGCATGATGTTTTATCGTTTCCTTGTATATGTTGTTAAAATTGCGCAGATTACGGCCATTGATGCGCACGACATGTTGGTGGCCAAAGGCTCGATTATAGGCCGCTTCGTCGAGATCCCCAGTTTGTATCATACGAAACATCGTCTGACTCTCTTCAACATTCAGGGCTTCCTCCCGCACATCGAATTGTTCTTTTATCTCTGACCAGAGCCAGAACGGAACATCGCCATAGTTAAATAGGTAAGAAAAGATACTGGGGGACAGATCATTGACGGCCCAAGTGAACCGCTTCGGCCAGTCTGCCAAGATCCACGACAAAGCATGAAGCAACACGGTGCGCTCCTGAAAGCTTTCATGGCGCTGAAAGTAGAGCCATGATGGTTTTTCAAAATGCTGCTCTAAGCCGAGATGTCGAAAAACCCGCATCCAGACGTCATTGTGACTGACGATCTCCACAAGAAAGAGAAGTCCTTGGAGGAACAGATCTGGATGAACATACTGACCTGGCCCAAGCTCGAACCATTCACCAGAAAGTGTATTGAGAATATTCTGTGTAAATTTTTTGAGAAAATTAGGAGCAGGAATTCTTTTGACGTTTTTGTGTAGGCTTTCTTCACATTCACCGCAACAGTCCAGACGTATTTTTCCTTTGCGCGCCAGCAATTGCACCGGCACATGACAGCTTTCGCAGCGAGACCGCAAGAGAGTCCCGTGGCATGTGCAGACCACCACGAGTGCTGAACGCCATTCTTTACGAAAGTAAGGGACTTCACCCTCAAGACAGTCGGGACAATATGAAGTGAACTCCTGTCGACCTCCAAATCCAGATGTGTGAGCGATAAACCGGTCACCATCGACCCGTAATTGTTTTAGGCGATTGATGTTTGTGTCGGTTTTGTTGGCAAGAAAAGTCAGCTTCGCCTGATCTTCTAACTGGTCATTGTCCAAGGATCGAACATTTTCCCAACCAAGGGCATGAAGATAAAACTTACGCGGTGAAGCCCCATTTCCCAAGGCCACTCTCGCCATCCAGGAACTCAGAGTTTCATCATCAAAGTCCGGACGAGGTCGTACTGGCCATTTATCGTTATGACTCATTTGCAAACTTCAAACGCTCTGTTGGTGTTATCCATCCCAACGAGTCAAGCAGGGCAGGGGTGATCTGCTCATCTCCCTCTTCAATTGCCATAATCGTCGCCTCTTCAAGGATGTCGACAACTTCGCCAAGAATCCCCTCACTCATGTTTATGAGTTTTTCAACAAGCCCTTTTTGGTGGAGGTTGGAAGCCTTCCTTAATGGCAATGTCGACTCCAGGGAAGCAAGTAATTGTTGAAACGTTTTCATATTATTCACAGTATCCCATCTCGGTATAACAGCTCTTTTAAACCGGCTCGACATCTGATTTTCCTCAGCAATAAATTGAAGAGCACTCGGCACACCAAAAGCCAGAAAAGAGATCCTTAGCTCATTACTAATTGTTCGCATGGTATTGCGCAGCGCATCTTTCATGTCCTGACGCCCAACAAGAAAGTTGTGGAATTCATCTATCACAATCATGCGAACGCTTGTTTCCCTCAGTACATCAAGAACCTGTTTGGACAAACATTCAAAAGAATCTTTTTTTCCATACGGGACTCCGAGAGCATCTAAAATCCTTTTACAGAATGCTATTGGATCTGCTTTCGAATTAGCCTCGATATGAAGGACAGAAAAAATAGTGCGGTCGCCATTTTCAGAGTCTACAGGCGGGTTTAGGGGGCCTGTAAAGGATTTTGTGTAAATGGGTTTGTCGGTTAATAAGTCGGCATCCTGTCGCCGAAGATGATCGCAAACTGATTGAGTGCCGATTTCCAG
>PHAV01000013.1 GCA_002841765.1 Deltaproteobacteria bacterium HGW-Deltaproteobacteria-4
CAGGTTCCCCAGCATGTGCGCCAGCGCAAAGAAGACCAGAAAAAATCCGGTCAAAGCCATCACATACTTCTTGCCCAATGAACTACTTAACCACCGCATGCCAACTCTCCTTTACCAAATGTGAATGAAATCCGCGAACAGAAGGTCCGCGGCTTAGGGTGTGAATTGTTATATATAGAGGTTATAGAAATGACGCCATTCAATATCACTCATCGCTGTTGCTGTCAATCCATTTAGAGGGAGTTAATCACGAAGAGATATTGTAAAATAAAGTTAATTTCAGGTTCTGGAGAGTCCCCGGAGGGATATGACGGGGAAGAAAAATGGGTTGACCCCCCTGATTCCTTCAGATATAAAAAGCAAAACTTAATAACTACGTTTTAAAGGAGGCTGTCCCGTGCATCTAGTCGACCAGATCAAAGCCAAAGCTCGTACGCAAGCGCAGACCGTTGTTCTTCCTGAAGGTTATGATGACAGGATGGTACAGGCGGCCGGATTGATCGTCAATGATCGTCTTGCCAATGTTGTGCTTCTCGGAGATCCGGGGATTCTGCAGGATAAGGCCAAAGAGTTGGGAGTTTCCCTTGACGGTGTGCAACTCCTCGACCCCAAGTCTGCGCCCCAACTTGACACCTATGTGGACGAGCTTGTCGAGTTACGTAAGAAGAAGTGTTTGACGCGCGATGAAGCGCGAGGACTGCTGACCCAGGAAGATAATCTTTACTTTGCATCGATGATGGTGCGTCGTGGTGACGCCGGCGGAGCCGTGGCCGGTGCTGCAAACACCACCGGCGATGTCTTGCGCGCCGCTTTTCAGTGTATTGGTACGGCGCCGGGAATCAAGACGGTCTCTTCTGTCTTTTTGATGGTCACCAAAAACCCTGAATTCGGCGAAAATGGAGTTCTCTGTTTTGCCGACTGCGCCGTCAACCCAAATCCCGATGCTCAAGCTTTGGCTGAGATTGCCGTTGCAACTGCTCAAAGTTGCAAGAGTTTTCTTGGAGTTGAGGCGCGCGTAGCGATGCTCTCTTTCTCTACTAAAGGAAGTGCCAGCCACGAAGACGCCGACAAAGTTCTCAAGGCACTGGCCATCGCCAAAGCGATCGATCCCGCGCTGCAAATTGATGGTGAAATGCAGGCCGACGCGGCGTTGGTCGCTAAGGTCGGGCAAAAGAAGGCCCCTGGCTCCAATGTTGCCGGCATGGCAAATACCTTGATCTTCCCTGATCTTGATGCCGGAAATATCGGTTACAAGCTGGTTGAGCGTCTTGCTGGTGCTGAAGCGGTCGGACCGATCATTCAGGGTCTGGCCAAGCCGGTGAACGATCTCTCGCGCGGTTGTTCTGTCGATGATATCGTCTCAGTCGCTGCCATCACCGCTGTTCAGGCGCAAGGCTAGTCCGGGCGAGAAAGAAAGTAACAGAAAAGGTCGGCGGAAATTCCGTCGACCTTTTCTGTTATAGTTGTGAAAAATTTTCTTACTTCTGAAATTCTTTCCCGGCAAAAGAGTAATCAAAGTGCATGTGGTCGGCATAAGTTCCTTCGAGGATAGCAACAACATCTTCAGTGAAGACAAGTTCCTCGTCAGTCGGAATAACAAAGACCTTGACCGGTGAATCAGGGGTGCTGATCATCGTTTCTCTTTTGCGGGTCATGGTATTCTTGTTGACCTCTTTATTGAGAATAATGCCGATGTGTTCCAGTCCTTCGAGGGCAAGCTCCCGAATCCTCCAGCCCATTTCGCCGACACCAGCCGTAAAGACGACGGCATCAAGGCGACCAAGGACCGCACAATACGAACCGATGTACTTTTTCAACCGGTAACCTTCGATCTCCAGGGCGAGAATACAGAGATCATCCCCTTTTTCCGCCTCTTCAATGACATCGCGACGATCGGTAAAACGTCCGGTTATTCCGTAAATTCCCGACTTTTTATTGAGAATTGAATCGACTTCTTTCGCCGAAAGGTTCTCCTGCTGCTGAATGAACAAGGGAATGGCCGGATCGATATCGCCGCAACGAGTCCCCATAACTGCGCCTTCAAGGGGGGTCAGACCCATGGATGTGTCGATCGAAATCCCGCCTTGTATCGCCGAATGGGAGACACCGTTGCCGATGTGCATCGTGATAATATTGCAATCCTTCGGATCCTTGCAGAGGAGGACGGACGCACGTTTGGAGACATAAAGATGGCTGGTGCCGTGAAAGCCGTAACGCCGGACGCCGTGTTTCTCATACCATTCATAGGGGAGGGGATAGGTATAAGCGTGACGGGGCATTGTTTGATGAAAAGCGGTATCAAAGATGGCAATATGCGGAGCGTCCGGCAGGACGGATTGAGCCGCTTCGATGCCGGCAATATTAGGGGGATTGTGCAGCGGAGCAAGGTGTTGTACTTCTTTAATGGCCGCAAGGACGTCGTTGTCAATCAGGACGGAACAGGTGAATTTTTCGCCGCCATGAACAACACGGTGACCTACCGCTGAGATTTCTTCCATACTGGTCACGACACCATGCAGCTTATCAGTCAGGGTTTTGATGATCAGGTGAATGGCAACGCGATGATCCGGGCATTCATACTCTTCCCGATAGGTCTCGCGATTGGGAACCTCATGTATTATGAATGAGTCGCCGACAGTCACTCTTTCGACCATTCCTTTGGCAATGATTTCTTTACGCGACCAACTGAAGAGTTGGTATTTAACCGAAGAGCTGCCACAATTCAGGGCCAAAATATCCATCCTGCTAAATCTCCTTAAATATTTATCTGTACAAAATGGTCAAATGAATTGCCAGATTATGTCCGGGATTTCCTGCTTTTCAATGGGGCTAAATTTTCTTGGCAAAATTATTCATTTATGAAATAACGTTATAAAGAATATAACAAAGGGGGTGTAATTGCAAGAATTTTACAAGTAAATTTGAAGAGTAGAAGGAAAGTCTGGACAGTAAACCTGACTTGTTTTATAGTTCTGAAGTTTTAAAAATGACGAAAGGAGGTGTATCGAATGGCTCATATAATTGATAGTGCAGCTTGCATTAACTGCGGTGCTTGCGATGAAACTTGCCCCGTGAGTTCCATCAGCGAAGTAGGCGACAAGCGCGTGATCGACGCGGCAACCTGCATTGACTGTGGGGCTTGTGTCGACTCTTGCCCTGTTAGTGCAATTGCCGCAGCCTGATCAACCAAAAATGTAGTTTTAGCCGCGGGAGGCCATCGTGTTTGGACTTGGTACTGGTGAACTTTTTTTGATACTTGCTATCGTTCTCGTCATCTTTGGCGCCGGAAAATTGCCGGAAATTGGCGGAGCACTTGGACGCGGGATTCGCAGCTTCAAAAAAGAAGTGAGTCATGATCCCCCCTCAACGCAACAAGAATCAGAAAAACAAAAATCAGATGAGACCAAATAGTTCTATTGTTTGAGTTTCCCGAAAAAAAGGCCGTTCTCTTAAGAGAACGGCCTTTTTTTCGGGAAAAGCTCTGCTGCTGCGGGTTTTTTATTTTGATCCTGGCTTGGATTCTTTTACTTCAACGGAAAACTCTTTAATGTCTTTAGGAACCTTGTTAAAGACGATGGTAAAAGGTATGCCTTTCCCTGCGGCAATATTTAAATTGACAAGATTTTCTCCCAGTTCGTTACTCATGACATCGCGAATTTCTTTGAAGCTTAACTTCTTGAGACTGCTATCTTTTATGGGGTTACCACAATAAGCGGATTGACTTTGCAGTATCTCCCCGTTGGCACCGAAAATCGTTCCTTTAACCAGAACGGAAGATCTTAATCCTTTAAATTCGTTGACGGCTTCGCCGCGAATGACGAACAAATCACCCTCTTGACTATTGACTATATAACTGCCACTTAACTTGGTCAGGTCAATTTGACCACTTGTTTCTACCCGTGTTTGATTTTCTATAAACCTGTTAACGATATTACTATATGTTTTCTGGATCTGTTCACGATTCATGATGCCGTAGGTTACTGCCAAGCCGAGAAGTATAAAGGTGATAAACTTCACTGCGAGACGGTTGGTACCTTTCTTCTTCGGGTGTATACGGGGACGTAATGGCCTGCTTTGGCGTTGAGGCTTCTCCTGGCGGTCCTTCGCGAGAGAAGGAGACGAGGCATCTTCTTCTCGGGGAGGGAGTATCGCCTCAACAGGCGCCGGTGCCGTCACGTTTCCTGTTGAGAGTTCAATCGTTGCGTCACTTTCAGCAGTCTCTGTACTCTTGTTTTCCTCTGTGTTGACGGATGGAGTGACGTCATCGAAAGAGAAACTGCTGAAATCAAAGTCAGTGTCCTGTGGCGCAGACTCTTTATTCTCGAATTGTTCAGGTGCAGTGGTAGTGAGAGGGGATTTATCCGGCTCATCCCAGGACATATCAGCAAGATTATCTTCCCCGGAAAAAGTGAAATCACCATCCGTTGCAACGGCGTTGAACGGGTTCAGATCTTGAGATGCGGTGGGAGTCGTCGAGAAGAAGTCAGCTGCAAAATCGTTATGACTCTCTCTCGACAAAGATTGATCATCGGTCGCTTCGGCAATTTGATAAGTTTGATCTGACCCGCTTTCAGCGAATGCATCAGTAAAAGAGATTGCTGTCTCACCGGCTAATCCGCTTTTGTTTTCTTCTCCGCTATCTACCGTAAAGACCGGGGCCTCAATATCGTCGAAATTGATAGCATCAAGGTCTGACGCGCCGGTTTCGTCAGTGAATCCATCTGAAAAGATGTTGTCCACAGCAGCCTGATTCCAATCATCATCTTCGTCCGCAGGGACGTCTACAGCAAAGGAGGGCATTCCTGCCGCGAAAGGAGTGGCGTCTGTCCCTGAAAATAAGGCGTCATCAACCTCTTCCTGGTGCTTGGCGACAACAGAGGGGACCGGTTCAGAATGGGAGACAGTCATAACCGGCAAGGCCAAGGTGGGAGGACTTTCCGGAAAGACGGTGAAGACTTCCCGGCATTTGGTACAACGAACTTTGGTACCGCTCTCTTTGACCTTGTCATCTGCCAGTTTGAAGCGTGCGTGGCAACTGGAGCACTCTATGACCACAGGGGGTCTCCTTGGCTGTTTTTAAATGGCATTAACCCAACAGATAGATATCCGGTAATTGTCGATATTGCTCATTGAAATCGAGTCCATAGCCGACAATAAAACCGGATGACATGGAAATTCCGACATAATCCGGTTGGATCGATCCTTCTCTCTGACAAGTCTTTTCAATCAAGGTACAGATCTTTAAAGAACGTGGATTCTTCAGCATCAACTTGGTGTAAAGTGTATCAAGGGTCAAGCCGCTGTCGACAATATCTTCAATAATCAATAGATCCTTACCCTGTACAGGTAGTTCGATGTCCTTGCGAAGTTCAACGATGCCTGAGGACTGCGTCTCGGTACCATAGCTCGCCAAACGCATGAAATCGATGGTCACTGGTACGGTCAGTTGTCTTACAATGTCTGCAATAAAGACAAAGGAACCTTTCAAGATGCCGACGACAAGGATTTCGCAGCCAGCATAATCACGATTAATTTCATCCGCCAGACGCGACACTTCGCTGGCAATCATTTCCTGTGAATACAGGAGGGAGAGCTTAGCCTCACTCATTGCAAAGAAAATCCATTTCGTTAAAATACAGAAGGATATTAAATAGCAAAGTGAAGCTGTCCTGTCAATTTTTCACTTCTTTTGTAGTGAAATCAATTTGACAGTTCATGCAAGGCTAATTCAGTAATATTTTGTAAAGATTTGTTTGCACCCCTATTGTTGAAAATGAAAAATTTCGATTGCCATCCCCTTCGGGATAAGCTATAAAAAACAACTTTCCGCGCGGTTAGCTCAGCTGGATAGAGTATCGGCCTCCGAAGCCGAGGGTCGTGAGTTCGAATCTCGCACCGCGCACCAATAAAATTAAGGGTTTACAGCTTGGGCTGTAAACCCTTTTTGCTTTTGTCTTGAGACAGATATGATTATTTATCCAGACATGAGCGTTTTTCTTACCGTGCATGATCCTTTCCCCTTGACCTTACTCTCTTCCCGTTTCGAGCATTGTATTCATAGAGGTCACGGGAGTACTCGCGATCGAGGTGCGACACATAATCGTGCTGGCGATAGTCCCGGATCCGTTCAATCCGGTGCTGACGCAACCCAACCGGCAGCTCCCGGTAGCTTATTGCAATCCAGGGGCCGCGACGACTGTTGGCCCTGAGCCAGCGCCCATCGTTGAAGAGATAATAGTTCCTATCGATATAACAAAGTTCATAGGGGACCCCGACTGCCACATAGAAACCGAGTTCGTCCGGATAGATGAAACGGACGTCTTCGCGCTGGTAATAGACCGGTGCCGGAACATGGCGGACCGGAGTTGGTGGACGATAGATTTCCTCGCGAATGATAACCGGACGGAAGGGGTCAAGGTTGATGTTGAGGTTGACCTTGACGTTGCCGGCCTCTGCGGAGATTCCTCCGAAGATTGCGGCGATAGCGACGATAGAGATGATAGAGATGATCAGGCGTGCGTTCATGGCTTTTCTCCTTTCGCTGGCGCTGAATTTTTTACAGCAGTTGCGACAAGAATTACCACGCTGATTTCCTTTTGAATACAGACATACATAGCAATGCTGTCAGATGTCTGGTCGATGTCGGGTTCTGCTACAGTCAATTCAAATGGTTAGAGGTTCTTTGCCCTCTGCGCAGGAACGGGGTAAATAATTATCCGGTGTTGCGTAATCCCGCTGCAATTCCGCTGATGGTCGCAGCAAGGACGTAGTCAAGTTCAGCACTCTCTTTGCCGGCGCGTTTGCGGCGCAACAGCTCGATCTGGATATAGCAGAGCGGGTCGACGTAAGGGGCGCGTAACTGCAGCGAGCGTGCCTGGGCGGGATTGTTTTCGAGAAGGTGGTTCTGTCCGGTGATTTGCAGAATCATGCCTTTGGTCCGTTCGAATTCGTCGGTGATCAAAGCAAAAACCCGCTCGCGCAGAGCGATGTCGGGGACGAGTTCACTGTAGAGGCGGGCGAGGGGGAGATCGACCTTAGCCAACGTCAGCTCAACGTTGCGGATGAGATCGGAGAAGAAGGGGAAGGCCTGCATCATCTCGGGCAAGAGCTTCGCTTCGGCCGTGCCGCGCCCGGCAAAGGACTGCAAGGCGCTGCCAACGCCGTACCAACCCGGCAGGCCGTGGCGGCTCTGGATCCAACCGAAGACCCAGGGGATGGCGCGCAGGTCGGCGATGGCGCTGCTGCTCACGCGTCGGGCAGGGCGCGAGCCAATACGGGCGAGATCGAATTCGCGCACAGGCGTTGCCGCTTCGAAATAGAACGGGATATCAGTGTTGTTGGCGATGTCACGATGATAACAGTCGTAAGCGGTTGCTGAAAGAGCATCGAGGGCTTCTTCCCAGGCCGGAAGGGGAGACGTGCCGCACCCCGGTCCGGTCAAGAGGGCCTCTAGTGCCGCCGCTGCCATCAATTCGAGGTTGCGGCAGGCGAGGGTTGGATCCGGGTATTTGAAGCTGATGACCTCCCCTTGCTCGGTGAGCTTGAAGCTGCCGCTGAAGGCGCCGCAGGGTTGGGCGAGGAGGGCGCGGTGGGTTGGACCGCCGCCCCGGCCGACCGTGCCGCCGCGGCCGTGGAAAATGGTCAGGGTCACGCCGCATTCGCCGGCGACCTCATGCAGAACGCGCTGGCAGCGATAAAGCTCCCATAAACTGGTGAGCATGCCTCCGTCCTTGTTCGAGTCCGAATAACCGATCATCACCTCTTGGCGCCATCCCCAACTCTGCAGATAAGGTTGGTACTCGGGGTCACTCCAAAGGGTTCGGCAGATGGCCGGTGCATGGCGGAGATCATCGATCGATTCAAAGAGGGGAACGGGCATCAGTCCGGGGTCGGATCCTTGAGGCGTGCCAACGACTTTGATGCCGCCGAGTTCGAGGAGCCAAATCAGCTGCAGAACATCCGCTGCCGAACTCGCGCCGCTGATGACATAGCTGCGCAGCGCGGCGGGTGGATAGTCAGCTTTGAGCCGGGCCAGGGAGCGGATTGTTTCAAGAAGTTCGGTCGTAGCGCTTGACACCGGGGGGAGATGTTTTCCTGCCGATTTAGCGGCGGAGAGTTCAGCCATGGCTTGATTATGAACCTTGGCGTGTTGGCGGATATCAAGAGTATGCAGGTGCAGGCCGCAACTCTGCACCTGACGGAGCAGTGGTGCTATCAGGGCGGCGCCAAGCCTGGCGCCTTTGCGGGCAAGGAGGGAGCGCCGCAGTTCTTGCAGTTCATTGATCAGTTCGTTTGCATCGGCATAAGCCCCCTCTACGGTTGGAGCCAGCAGGGTCTGACGCAGGCGGTAGCGAATGATACTGACGAAGCGCCGGTGTAGTTCGCCCTCAGGGAGATTCTCGACCTCACTGTGGACTGCAGGGAAGCGCTGCAACTGGCGGGACAGGGTTTCACTAAACTCCGGATCAACGCCGAGACGGAAGGTCGAAGAGGTGAGGAGGTCGCGCAGTTCTTCTGTCTGCCGTAGATAATCACCGAGGATCAGTTCGCGGGCACCCTGCAGTGCCGCGCGGGTCATCTCCGGAGAAACAAAGGGGTTGCCGTCACGGTCGCCGCCGATCCACGAGCCGAAGCGAATCATCGTCGGCAGGTCAGAAGCTGTCACTGACAGGCCATAGACCGCTTCGAGATCGCTGGCCAGTTCGACGTAAAAGGGGGGGAGGGCGGGGAGGAGGGCCACCGGGTAATGGTCGAGCCCCATGATGATTTCATCCTTGACCGTCGGCTTGCGCCTGCGCACTTCGTCCGACTGCCAAAGAGCGGTAATCTCGGCCAGGATCGTTTCCTGCGCCGCCGCGACTTCGGTATCCGTGAGGGGAAGGTGGTCGAGGCCCGCCAGGACGGCAGCGATGCGGCGGCGCTTACGCAACACTACCCGGCGCGCCACCTCGGTCGGATGGGCGGTAAAGACCGGTACCAGCTCAAGCTGCGCCAGAGCGGCCAGCACCGCATCGGCGCTGATCCCGGCATCGCGCAGCCGCAACAGCGTTCCGCGCATGCTCCCCCCTTTGGGCGGTACAGTACCGAGACCGCCGGCGCGCAGCCGGCGTTTGCGTTCGTTGCTTTCGGCAAGATTGGTCAGTTCAAAGAAGTTGGCAAAGGCCTTGACGATGTTGTGGGTCTCTTCCAGCGAGAGGCAGCTGACCGTGGCGCGGGCGCGCTCCTGTAAGGGACGGGGGACTGTGTCGGCAGCGACTGTCCGCCGGTCGGCGATGACCAGTTCCCGCAACGTCTCTTCCAGAGCAAAGGTCGCTTCGCCCGCCTGTTCACGGATGACCATACCGAGGAGCATGCCGAGAGAACGCACATCACGCCGCAACGGCCGATCGCGTTCCGCTTCTTGATTACCACACAGTTCCGCCAGTCGCTGTGGTTGATCGTCGCTCTGCCAAAAAAGTTCCATGTCACATCCTCCTTTTTATTCACTTGTAAAAGAGTATCACAGCTAGGAGGGGTGCCGCTTACCACGTCCTGTTTTCGTAACGGGTTTTTTACTAATAGGCACATAAAAGGGACCGGCGTAGCCGATCCCTTTTATGTCTGTAGATCGTTTTTTGAAATCATTTCTGATCTTAAGCGATCAGGTCTTCGACCGTGGCATCAGGTGCGTTCTTTTTTACCGACGCAATGCCATTGTCCATGGAAGCTTTGGAGGAATAATACTCACTTCGTCCAATTTCCTGACCGTTTGTCGCATTCAAAACAAAATATGGCTCACCCTTAGCGTTCACCCTGCTTTCAAATGCACCTTCACGGAGCGCGTTCTTTCGCACGGACTCAATTCCGTTCTCTGCACTGGATTTCTGCTTGTAGAGTTCACTCGTCAAGATGACCTGGCCATTAGTTGCCTTGAGGTTAAACATGAATTGCCCGTCTTTTGCTTTTTTCAATTCGAATTTACCTGCCATGTTTGATCTCCTCTCGATGTCAAAGTCAATAACCTTTTAAAAAGATAAATAATAATTATCAGTTGTCAACAACAGCAGAAAACATCACGGCTTTTTTGACTGCATCTGAATCAGGCTCTGTCCAGACAATATTCCGGGTATCAACCCATAGACTTCCGGGCATACTTACGGGAAAGAGGATAACCCTGAAGAAAACCGGGGTATCCGTGCCATTACTGGCTATCCTCCCGACATCGAATTCATCAATCCAGTAAAGATACCCTTCGCTGAGGAAGAGCTGACGACCTGTTGAGTAATTTCTTTGAATAAGTGTCGTCCCTGCGCCGCCGGTAGCAGGCACGCGCGAAATTGCGCCGTCAAGCTGGGCAAGGTAGAGATGACCTCCATCCGTGACAAAGTCGCTTAACGTGGCACCAAAAGTGACAAGTATCGGCATACCACCGGCTATCGGCACTTTTTTAATCGTTGGTCCATTTTCCAGCCAGAAGACAAAACCGCCCGCCACCCGGATGGGCCCAATCTCCGAGAACATGGGCGTACCAGACAGGAGTAATGAGGCACCACCTGTGACGGGAACCCGATAGAGCCCGCCGGTTCTCTGGATCCAGTAGAGATAGGTGCCATCACTGGCAATGACGGAAATCTCTTCACCGCCGTACACCACGGTTTCAAGTCCGCTTCCGTCGGTCGAAACCTTTTTGACCCGCCAGCCGTCGGCAATGAAGACAAAGCCACCTCCCACGGCGATCTCCGGAGCATCAGTGCGAAGTCCATCGACGACTGCGGTCACTGATCCCCCTTCCTGTGGAATGGCGGCAATCCGGCCAAAGTCTTCGATAACGCCAATATCCCCCCTTCATTCCAGTAAAGCAGATGATTCGCGATGACCAGTTCCCGGGGCGCATCCCCGCCCTGGTGGAGGATTGTCGCGGTTCCCCCTGTGCTCGGGAGCGTTTTGATTCGACCGGTCTCACCATGCGCCGGACCGGTTGTTTCTGACCAGAAGAGCTGCCCGGAGGCAAAGGTCAGGTCAAGAGGAGTATCTTCTGTGTCAGACAATTTAGAAACAGCCCCACCGCTACGTGCGACCTGGTTCAGTGCATTGCCATCGACCCAGAAGACGTTGTCGGCATCGACGGTCATGGCGACGGGCGAATCATCTTCCGCCATGGTTGCGAGGACGGTGATCGCGCCACCGGTCACGGCGACCTTCATAATCCGGTAGGAATCGAAGAAGTTGCTATCGCCAAAGAAGACCTCGGAGCCGTCAACGACCAGCCCTCCCCGGGGAAACCTGGATCCCGGGATCAACGGTTCCGGCGGGGCGGTGATCAGTCCATTCAGGGCGCCATTAACCAGCGTCTCCGGGGTGCCGCCTTTCCTGGCGATGCGCCGCACCGCACTCCCTTCCAAGCCGTCGGGGAGGGTGATCGGGCCGATGCCCTCTTCGATCCAATACAGCTAATCGTCACGGTGTTGGTATAGTTCAACGGTTGAGCAATATCCGTTGCCGTTGAGACTCCTCGGAATTGCCAGGTGTTGCCGACCGCAAAGGGGAAGTAATTACCGGTGTCCCCGGGACCGGTCTGGCCGGGGATGGCCGGATCTTCGGCAAGGTCAGAAGATGAACTACCTCCCCCTCCGCCACAGGCCGATAAACACACGATCAGGGAAATAGCCACCAGTAAGAAGGATGGTCCTGTCACGCCCTTTAGCTTTTGAATATTCATGATCGCCCTCCATCAGTTGCTGCTCATCATCACCATTTTTGTGTCGGGTTAGAGGGATTTTACGGGGCACAGGTTCCGAGATTAACAACACCTGACGCATTGAATACATTGATGCAGTAGTCATTCTGGTTCACACCTAACCAGAGATTTGCATACGAATTGTTACTACCGATGAATTTTATAAGTCCATCATATGTCGCTTCAAAGGGATTGTAAGGGATAAAGATCGTCTCCAGGGTGCCGAAATCCACATAACCATAATCATTGTCGTAGTAGCGGCCACTGATCGAACTTCGTGTTCCAGTGTTTTCCTCAGTACCATCAATCTTATATTGATTAAGCCAGTATGTTTTTCCTGAAAGTCCTTCAAGGGTCACGTTGAGTGTGAGATGGCTGACCAGAAAGCCGGCGTTATCTATCGATTCAGTGCCGGAAATATTCCCGTACATAACATAGCTGGTCACGCCGTCATTGATGGAAAGTGAATTCATCGTCATAGACAATTTGTCTACAAGAAAAGTCTGTAGATCGAGGCTCATCGCCATAGTGACCATCCCGTCGTAGATGACGCCCTCCATGTCGCAGTTACTGAAAGTGATGTTGCCATTCATGGAAACGGCAGTGGCGCTGAATGATTCAACGAGGGTGTCGCTCGTTGTTCCAGAAGGGTAGTTGCTGCAAATTTCAGCTGGATCAAGCAGTGACTGAGGTTTGATCTCAAAGTTCTGCTTCACCATTTCTACGGTTTTTTGGGTAAGGGTTGAAAGGTTAAAAGGGTTGATGATTACGGCCGCTGAAGTGTCACTCAGAGTTAGACTTTCAGCTGTCAAAGGGATGATGTTTCGATAACCCATGCCGCCATAAGCCCCCAGCACCAGAGCTTCGGCATTATTTGCGTCGAGGTAGGCCTGGGTTCTAGCACCGCTATAATTTGACGCGGCATGATCTGTATCACTGCCTCCTCCGCCTCCCCCACCGCCACAAGCAGTCAAAAAGACGACGGTTGCTGCCAACTCGACAAACCAGCCCTTTCGATAGTTCATCATAAACGCCTCCCCGACAATTTCTTGTCAATCTGGCCTTGTTTTTTGGAGTATAGCTGGCAAAGATCTTTTGGCAAGTGCCTGAAAATTAGAATATTTCGCAGGAAAGTTCTTGGCTCTGGGCCATGATTTACAGAGGAGTTTCCGTGGCAGAAGAGGGGCGAAATTCACCCCGATGTTTAGGATTTAGCGGGGCAGATGAAGCGATTTATGTCACATCCTTGATGAACTGCACAATGTCAGGGGCTAAGGGGGCAGTCAGGGTGCAGAGGGTCTGTTTAACCGGATGGGAAAAGTGCAGGCGGTGGCTGTGCAGGGCATGACCCTGCAGGGGTGTCGGCTTGACAGTATTGAGACGTGTATTGAGATAGTCGTAGTCATTCATGGTGTAAAGGTCATCGCCGGCGATGGGATGACCGATGGCCGCCATATGGACGCGCAGTTGATGGGTGCGGCCGGTTTCCGGTTTTAACTCCAGCAGGGTGAAATGTTTGGAGAGAGGGCGGATGGTCCGGTAGTGGGTCACGGCCGGTTTCCCCTCCAGACTGTTTATGCCAAAGCGGGGGACCCGGGCATCCTTCACCGCTCCAATCGACAGATTGATAGTGCCGTAAGCGGGACAAGGTCGACCAATAACCACAGCGAGGTACTCTTTGAGCACCAGGCGCTCGGCAAACTGGCGCATTAACTGGCTCAACACCACTTTATCGCGCGCCAGCAGTACCAGTCCCGAGGTGTCGGCATCGAGTCGGTTGACCAGATTGGCCTCCGGATAAGGTGGCTGGTGAAGGTGACGGAGATGGTATATCAGATTGGCGTGGACAAATTTTCCGGAACTGTGAACACGCAGTCCCGGCGGTTTATTGACCGCGAGCAGCCACTCATCTTCGTAAATAATGTCATAGTCGAAGTTGACTACAGGCGCTTCAAACTCAGGTAAATCACAACTGATGCTGTCGCCTTTGCTCACTGTCGTTGCTGTGTCGCAGATGCAGCCATTACAGGAAATTCGTCCTTCCTGCACCAACCCGGACCAGGCGCTTTCGGATAAATAGGTGAAGCGGGCCGCCAAATAGGCTGTCACGCTCATTTCGCTACAGGATTCAGGGACTTTTGAAGAATAGTTCATAGTCGTCATTCTAGCGTAAGCAGGAAGGTCAGGCTACATTTAAGTCGGTTGCTTCTATACTTGACAGCAAAACCAAAGGTGTCTAGATTGCCCACCGCGTCGGTATCATCAAGTCTTTAAATAAATCACAAAATAGAATCATTCAAGGGTGAAGCAATGATCGAACCGTTCAAAATGGGTTATACCGCCATCGGCGGACTCGGGGTCTTTATCCTCGGGATGAAGTACCTCTCCGACAGCCTGCAGATGCTCTCGGGAGGACTGATCCGCAAAGCGATTTCGTCGATGACGACCAATCGTTTCCTCGCTGTCCTGGTCGGTCTTTTTGTCACCTGTTTCGTTCAATCCTCCTCGATCACCACGGTGATGGTCGTCGGTTTGACCAACGCCGGACTGATGCAGTTGACTCAGGCGATCGGCGTCATTCTCGGCGCCAACATCGGCACCACAATTACCGGCTGGATTTTGGCGATTCAGGTCGGCAAGTACGGCCTGCTGCTCATCGCCCTCGGCGTCTTTCCGATGCTCTTTTCGAAAAATGATTCGATTTCCGCCAGTGCCAAGATTCTGGTCGCCCTCGGCCTGATCTTTTTCGGCCTTGAAATCATGAGCGATGCCTTCAAGCCCCTGCGTAAAGACGAAGGCTTCATGAACCTGATGCTGACTCTGGATGGGCGCACACTGCTGAGTGTTCTCGGCTGCGTTGCAATCGGCTGCCTGATGACCATGGTCATCCAGAGCAGTTCGGCGATGCTCGGTATCACCATTGCTCTGGCGGTAACCGGCGCCATCCCTCTCTACACTGCTATTGCCCTGGTCATGGGTGAAAATATCGGTACCACCATCACCGCCCAGTTCGCCGCCATCGGCGGAACCATAACCTCCCGTCGCGCCGCCATGGCCCACACCGTCTTTAATGTTCTGGGGGTCATCATCATTATTTCCTTCTTTTCGACCTACGTCGAGCTGATCGAAAAATTCGTTCCAGGGATCTCCAGCTTTACTGATAGCGAGGGGACTTACCCTTATATCGCTGCCCACATTGCCATGGCGCATACCTTCTTCAACGTCACGGCCACCCTGGTGATGCTCCCGTTTCTCGGTCAGTTGGCAAAGCTGGTGACCAAAATGGTGCCGGAGCGAGAAGGGGCGGCCAAGGGTGCCTTCAAGTATATCGGCGCGCCCGGTACGATCCCGGTCTCCATGGGCATTTCCATGGTCTTTGAAGAGCTAAAGCGCATGCAGACCCGGGTACATAAGGCTTTGCGTCACGCCGGCAGCTATCTGCAACGCGATCTGAAAGGGCGCGACCGTTTCTACCGCAAGGTGACTTCGCTCGAAGACGAAACGGATATCATGCAGCATGAAATCACCACCTTTGTCGTCACTCTGATGCAGTCAGGAAACGCCAGTAATAGCCAGTCAGATCGTGCCTACAGCTATGTGCGGGCCGCCGATGAACTTGAATCGATAGCCGATTACGCTGCTTCACTCTGCTCGTACATGAAGCGCCTCGACAAACACGAACTCGACTTCAGCCAGGAAGCCTGGAAGGATCTCCTTGATTACCATCGTGAGGTCTTTGCCTTCTTCAATCAGGTTTGCAATGACTTCAAAAACGAAGATGTCGTCAGTAGCCGCAAGATCTATGACGAAGCCCATCGTCTCAACGATCTTGCCGATGCCATCCGCGATAACCACCTCAAACGGATGAAGGCAGGTTCCTGTGGCGCACTCCCCGCCCTGACCTTCAGCGACATGGCGGTCGCCCTGCGACGGATCAAGAATCACACAGTCAATCTGCATGAGGCGCTTTTTTCCAAGCCCCCTGTCGCCTGATTTACCCACAAAAAAGCCCAACCTGAAGGTTGGGCTTTTTTGTGGGTTGTCAGAGCTTGATCGATCAGGCAAGGTCAAAACGGTCAAGGTTCATGACCTTGTTCCAGGCCGCGATAAAATCATTCAGGAACTTCTCCTGAGAGTCTTGGCAGCCGTAGACTTCCGCCAGGGCCCGGAGCTGGGAGTTTGAACCGAAGATAAGGTCGACCCGGGTAGCGGTCCACTTTAGCTCACCGCTGGTACGATCCCGCCCCTCAAAAACATCGTCACTTTCCACAGTCGGCTTCCAGGTGGTCCCCATGTCGAGGAGATTGACAAAGAAATCATTAGTGAGGATCTCCGGCCGCTTGGTGAAGACGCCGTGGGGGGTTGCTCCAACGTTGGCATTGAGGACGCGCAGACCGCCCAGGAGGACCGTCATCTCCGGGGCGGTCAACGTCAGTAGTTGCGCCCGATCGATCAGCAGTTCTTCGGCCGGTACAGTGTATCTGGTTTTGAGGTAGTTGCGGAAGCCGTCGGCCGCCGGTTCGAGGACAGCGAATGCCTCCACGTCGGTCTGCTCCTGCGTCGCATCGGTGCGTCCCGGCGTGAAGGGGACAATCACATTTTGTCCGGCTCTCTGTGCGGCTTGCTCGATTCCGGCGCAACCCGCCAGTACAATCAGATCAGCAAGGGAGACCGATTTTCCACCGGATTGGGCACTGTTGAACTCTTTCCGAATTCCCTCCAGGACCTGCAGAACGCTCTGCAGTTGCGCCGGCTGATTCACTTCCCAATCCTTCTGCGGTGCTAAACGGATCCGCGCGCCGTTTGCTCCGCCGCGCTTGTCAGAGCCGCGGAAGGTGGAGGCCGCTGCCCAGGCGGTCGCGACGAGTTGCGAGATCGGGAGTCCAGAGGCGATGATCTTCCCCTTGAGGGCGACGATCTCCGGTGCGTTAATCAAGGGCTGGTTGACTGCCGGGACCGGGTCCTGCCAGATCAGTTCCTCTGCCGGCACTTCAGCGCCGAGATAACGGGCGCGCGGTCCCATGTCGCGGTGGGTCAGCTTGAACCACGCCCTTGCGAACGCATCGGCGAATTTCTCCGGGTTTTTCAGATAGCTTCGCGCGATCGGTTCATAGATCGGGTCAAAGCGCAGGGACAGGTCCGCCGTCGTCATCATCGGCCGCCGCATCTGCGTCGGGTCGTGGGCGTCAACCACCATGTCCTCTTCGGCGACATCCTTGGCCAGCCACTGATTGGCGCCGGCCGGACTCTTGACCAGCTCCCATTCGTACTTGAACAGCACCTTCAGATAACCCATGTCCCATGTGGTCGGGTTCGGTTTCCAGGCGCCCTCGATGCCGCTACTGATGGTATCGCCGCCTTTGCCGATACCGAAACTGCTTCTCCAACCGAGACCCTGCTCTTCGATCGGGGCAGCTTCCGGTTCCGGACCGACATACGATGCCGGGCCGGCGCCATGGCATTTGCCGAAAGTGTGGCCGCCGGCAACCAGGGCGACGGTCTCTTCGTCGTTCATCGCCATGCGGGCAAAGGTCTCGCGCACATCCCGGCCGGAGCCGACCGGATCGGGTTCACCGTTCGGCCCTTCCGGGTTGACGTAGATCAGTCCCATCTGCACGGCCGCGAGTGGATTCTCGAGATCACGGTCACCGCTGTAGCGCTTGTCACCCAGCCAGGTCTCTTCCTTTCCCCAGTAAATATCCTCTTCCGGTTCCCATATATCTTCGCGTCCGCCGCCAAATCCGAAGGTCTTGAAGCCCATCGACTCCAGCGCGCAGTTGCCGGCGAGGATCATCAGGTCGGCCCAGGAAATTTGCCGACCGTACTTCTGTTTGATCGGCCAGAGGAGGCGGCGCGCCTTGTCGAGGTTGACGTTATCCGGCCAGCTGTTGAGCGGTGCGAAACGCTGCGAACCCGACGACGCGCCGCCACGACCGTCGCCGGTGCGGTAGGTGCCGGCGCTGTGCCACGCCATACGGATAAAGAGCCCACCGTAATGCCCCCAGTCCGCCGGCCACCACTCCTGCGAGTTGGTCATCAGCGCATAAAGATCCTGCTTCAGAGCCTGCAGGTCGAGTTTTTTGAATTCCTCTGCGTAGTTGAACTCCTCCCCCATCGGGTTGCCCAAGGGAGAATTCTGGTGCAGCATCTTGAGGTTCAGCTGGTTTGGCCACCAGTCCCGGTTCGATGTGCCCCGGCTGGCGGTCGGTTTGTCAGTTCGGCCTGTGACCGGACATCTGCTCTCATGACTCATCTTCGCTCTCCTTTTGCGTACAGGTTTGGATTGGTTCAGCTAATAAAAGACAATATTATTTTTTCTTAGTATACCCAAAAAATCGGGTTTTGGAAGTCATTCTCAAGGTCGGGTAGAAAGGTGAACGTGCTTTCAATGTACAGAGTACTTGTCGGTCCAGAATTTTGACTTGCCCGTTATCTCTGTTATCATTTCTCCTAGTCACTCGCACCACGGAGGTACAGCATGGAGACCCGTATTGACGAAATTGCGCCGGACCTCTATCGCTTGTCGACTTACATTGCCAAGATCAACCTCCAGTTTAACCAGTTCCTCGTTGCTGACGACGAGCCGCTTCTTTATCACACCGGACTGCGGGGACTGTTCCCGATGGTCCGCGATGCGGTGGCGACCGTTGTCGACCCAACCCGCATCCGCTGGATCGGCTTCAGTCATTTTGAGGCCGATGAATGTGGTTCGTTGAACGAATGGCTGGCCCTGGCGCCGCAGGCGAAACCGGTCTGCGGCCAGATCGGGGCGCTGGTGAATATCAATGACTACACCGGCGGTCGGGTACATATCATGTCCACCGGAGAAGTTCTCGTTACCGGCCGGCACCGCTTTCAATTTCTTCAGACGCCACAGGTTCCGCACGGCTGGGATGCCAGCCTCCTTTTTGAAGAGAGCGGCGCCACCCTTTTCTGTTCGGATCTCTTTCTCCAGAACGGCGAACTCTGTCCGGTGACAGAGGAAGAGGTGGTCAAAGCGGCCCGTCAGTCACTCCTGGACTACGAAGCCGGGCCACTTCCGCATGCCTATCCCTATGCTGCCTGGACCGATGACACCCTGCAGATGCTGGCAAGTCTCAGTCCGAAGCTCCTTGCTATCATGCACGGTTCATCATATCGCGGTGATGGAGCGCGGGCCTTGCGACAACTGGCTGCCATGTACGCTTCAACTCTGGGCGAGGGGCAGAAGGAATGGCAAAGGCGACCTGGAAGAACGTAATTGATTTGTAACGTAATTGATTTGTATATGCCGTCACGTTCGGCTAGATTTTAAGCTACAGAGAAAAGAGGAGTTTTATGAAATACAAACGGATCTTGCTCCTGTTAATCATCCTGCTCTCTTTAGTCTCTCATTCCTTTGCTGCCAAGGCCATATTGGCAGGCGGCTGTTTCTGGTGCATGGAGGCAGATTTCGAAAAACTTCCGGGCGTCATGGACGTCGTCTCGGGTTTTACCGGCGGTACCGTAAAAAATCCAACCTACAACGGCAACCATGCAGGACACTTTGAAGCCGTTGAAATAACCTATGATCCCGACAAGGTGAGTTACAAAGAGTTGCTGGCATATTTCTGGGTCAACATCGACCCCTTTGATGCCAGTGGACAGTTTTGTGATAAAGGCCCGAGTTATTTGAGTGCAATTTTCGTTGCCAATGAAACAGAAAAGGCGATGGCCGAAGAGAGTAAAAGGGCGGTCGCCGCAAAGTTTCCCGGCAAGAAAATTGTGACGCCGATTTTAGATATTTCGACTTTCTATCCGATCAAAGGGGAGGAAAGTTACCATCAGGATTACTATAAAAAGAATCCCATACGCTACAATGCGTATCGCTGGAATTGCGGTCGTGACAAGCGATTAAAAGAGCTGTGGGGGGAGAAAACGACCCATTAGCCAGAGGTTTTCGGCGCCCCGCGCGATGGCGATGTCAAGACGACAGGATGGTATAATCTGTAGATTGTCTCACCTATCACAAACGCTGAAAGACCTTTTAACAAGCACTTCGCAGCAGAAGCTGCTTTGCTGATTGCGACGTCTTAATATTGGTGGAGGAAAAGATAAAACGGGCCGGGTTGTCTTTTGACAATCCGGCCCGTTTCTCTTCCATGACTACTCCGCTCTCCACAGCGATTTCGATTTCTTCCGGAGCTTGCGAACCAGCATCGGCCCGAGGAACATGGCGGCAAGGACGATGGCCATGGTGATGTTCGGATTCTGGATCCAGGCGTTGAGTCGCAGGGTGGAGATGGCAATGACGGCGAAGTAGAGCATGTCGCCGGCGATGGCAAAGGCCCATCCGGCGATAAAGCCGTGACCGGCCGCCATGGCGGTGGCGCGCCCGGTCATCGGGTCGACGCCGAAGGCGACCATCACCAGGGCGAGAGGGCCGGCGCCGGGGCTGATATGGGCGACACTGCGGGCGGTCGCCTCCTTCATGGCAACGCGGAAGCGGGCAAGAAAGGGGACTCTGCCGCAGAGCAGGGAAAGAAGGCGCAGGATCGGCTCAAAGGCAATGGCGAGGATGATATCGGAGATCAGGTAGATGCCGGTGGTGATCGGCCAGGCGAGGCCGTTGGCGCGGGCAAGCATGACTCCGGCCGGGATACCGCCGCCGACCGGGAGGAGGAAGAGTTTGAGGACGGGGAGGGTGAGGGTGGTTGTGGAGGTCATCGGCGTCCGGAGTCGTAAAGGTATTTGCAACGGAGAAGCGCAGCCGAGGATTTACCACAGCTGCACCTGCTTTGGAAATTGAATTTTATGTGACAAGTGGCCGCACGGATCAACGCCCCTCAGGACTCAGGGGACATGGACAAAGGGGTAGCGCTCCCGCAGTGGCCGGGTGAGGAGGCCGATGCCGCCGCGCTCGCCGAAGGTCTCGATGGCAATGATGGTATCGGGCTCTGCAAAGTCGATCTGCGCCGTCCCGCCGCCGGTCTGGATCAGGTCGAGGAGGAAGGCGTCGAGGGCGCGTTCGATCTCCAGGGAGATGATCCGTCCTTTCAGGCCGCGCCGTTCGAGGCGCACGTAGAAGCGCTGACGTTACCCCTGAAAACTGAGCCATTGCAAAGTTAGTGATTTCGGTCTATCCATCCTTGAAAGGGAGATAGGCATGAAATCGAAACGGTTCACGGAAGAACAGATCATCGGCATTTTGAAGCAAGCATAGTCCGGCATGAAAATCGTCGACCTTTGCCGCATGCACGGCATCAGCGATGCCACCTTTTACAATTGGCGCTCCAAGTATGGCGGTATGGAAGTGTCTGACGCCAAGCGCCTGAAGGATCTTGAATCGGAGAACCGTCGGCTTAAACAGATGCTGGCCGACACCATGCTTGAGAATCAGGCAATCAAGGACGTCCTCTCAAAAAAGTGGTAACGCCTGCCGCTCGTCGCAGTGTGGTGATCTTCCTTCAGGAGCATCATCACATCAGCGAACGTCGGGCCTGCAAGATCGTCAGGCTGTGCCGCAGTAGTTGTCGGTATCAGGCGAAGCCATCAAACAATACAGAGATTAGACTCCGCTTGCGGCAACTGGCTGAACAACGGCGAAAGTATGGCTCCCCCCGCTTACACACCATACTGCTGCGCGAGGGATACCTGATCAATCACAAGCGAACTGAAAGGCTGTATCGAGAAGAAGGGCTCTCTCTTCGACTTAAACGACGGAGAAAGCGGTGCAGTCACCTTCGGGTTGTTCTGGACAAACCGGAACGGATCAATCAGCACTGGTCTATGGATTTTGTCTCGGACAGCCTGTACAACGGCCGCCGGTTTCGCACTCTTACGGTGGTCGATGATCTCAGCAAGGAATGTCCAGTTTTAGAAGTCGATCATTCACTGACCGGACAACGAGTTGCATGGGTTCTGGAGCGAGCTGCATTGACCCGAGGCCTTCCAGATCTGATCACGGTCGACAATGGGCCGGAATTTATCAGCAAGGCGCTCGATGCCTGGGCACACGCAAATGGCGTCAAGCTCCACTTTATACAACCTGGGAAGCCGACACAGAATGCTTACATCGAAAGCTTCAATGGCAAATTCCGTGACGAATGTCTCAATGAACATGTGTTTACCAGCTTGCATGATGCACAGGTGAAGATCGAAAGCTGGCGACAGGATTACAACGAAAATCGGCCCCATCGTTCTCTGAAACAACAGACGCCGAATGAGTTTGCATTACACTTCAATCAGCAGGAAAAGGCTGAAATCACTAACCTCAAACTGGTCCAGTTAATGGGGTAAGGTCACCCGCGCAGCGGGCCAGATGATGGGGTGCCCTTTTGCTGCTTACTCATTTTGGGCAAGCAAAAAGAGTAAGGCGTCGTCGGGGGCGCAACCCCCGGAACTTCTGGACCAGGCGGGCGCAAGCATTGCGCCCCTACACTAAGACCCGGGCGACCCACCGGGTCGCCCCTACGGTTGGGAAAAGGTTTCAATTTCATTGGATCTTAACCGGCTTTTCTATTGAAGGAAACGCCGCAAACCGCTACCATGCCCACTCACTCAACCCCAGAGGGGCACTTAATGTCCGGACTCTTTCTCCATAGCTCCAACCGCCTCGAAGTGCTCGCCGCTGAACTCGCCAAGGTCCTGCATACGCCCCTCTCTTCGCCGCTGGCGCCGGAGATCATCGCCGTGCAGAGCAAGGGGATGGAGCGCTGGCTCTCCCTGCAGCTGGCGAGCATTGACGGCATCTGGGCGAACTACCGCTTCCCCTTTCCGACCGCCATGATCCGTGAACTCCTAGGTAATCTCCTCGGCCCGATCACCGAATCGCCCCTCCTCGTCCCCGAGAACCTTGCCTGGCGGCTGATGGAGATCCTGCCGGAGAAGCTGCAGGATCCGACCTATCAGCCCCTTGCTCCCTATCTCCACGACCATGCCGGCGATGATCTCCGCCTTTGGCAGCTCTGCGGCCGCATCGCCGGACTGTTGGACCAGTATCTCGTCTACCGCCATCAGCTGATCAACGACTGGGAAGAGGGACGGTTGCAGCAGCTCGGGCCGCACGAAGCCTGGCAGGCCGACCTCTGGCGGACGCTGGTCAGCGGCGTTGATGCGCCGATCCATCGCGCCAAATTGACCGAACTCTTTCGCGCCAAGCTGGCGGGTGACCCGGAACAACTGCGCGCCCTCCTCCCCGAGCGCATCATCCTCTTTGGCGTCTCGACCTTGCCCCCCCTCCATCTTGAACTCCTCGACGCTCTGGCAACGCTGATCCCGGTCCACCTCTTCTTCCTCAACCCCTGCGAAGGCTACTGGCTGGAGATCCGCTCGCCGCGCGAAGCCGCCCGCCTGCTGCGCCGCGCCGCCGAGAAGGGGCTCGATGCCGAAGAGGTCTACATCGAGAACGGCCACCCCCTCCTCGGCTCCCTCGGCCGCAGCGGCCGCAACTTTTTGAGCCGCCTCCTCGAACTCAACGCCAACGACGATTCGGTCTTTGTCCCGGCCAGCGCTGAGACCCTTTTGGCGGCGCTGCATCGCGATATCCTCGGGACCGACTGGCCCCTCGACTGGCCGCCAGCGGAGAAGAAGGAGGTGAGGACGGACGATCACTCCCTGCAGATACACGCCTGCCACGGGCCGCTGCGGGAAGTCGAGGTGCTGCACGATCTCCTCCTCACCGCCTTCAGCGAACTCCCCGGCCTTACCCCCCGCGATGTGCTGGTCATGGCCCCGGATATCGAGATCTACGCCCCCTACATCGACGCGGTCTTCAGCCGCGCCGGGCGGGAGCGGAGCGCCTCATCGCTCCCCTATACCATCGCCGATCGCGGCCAGCGCAGCAGTGGCGGCGAACTCCTCATCTCCTTCGAGCGCCTCTGCTCTCTCCCCGGCAGCCGCTGCACCGCCGCCGAACTCCTCGATCTCCTGCAGCTGGCGCCGGTAGGGCGGCGCTTCGGTCTCAATCCGGGGGATGGCGAGATCGTCCAGGGCTGGATCGAGCGGGTCAATATCCGCTGGGGACTCGACGCCGACTTCCGCGCGCAGGAAGGACTGCCGGCCAACCCAGCCTGTACCTGGCAGGCCGGCCTCGACCGCCTCCTCCTCGGCATCGCCCTGCCGGAGGACAGCGACCTCTTTGGCGGCATCCTCCCGGCATCCGGCGGGGAGGGGAGCAACGCCATTCTCCTCGGCTCGCTCTGCGACTTCATCGCCGCCCTGCGCTCCTGGATAGAGATCACCCGCACAGCGCAGACGCCGTCGGAGTGGAGCACCACCCTCCTCGAACTGATCGACACCTTCTTCGATCCCGGCGAGGAGAACGACGCCTACCTGCGCCTGCGCCGCCTCTGTGTCACCCTTTCCGAGGAAGCGAACTCCGGTGCCTTCAGCGGCTCGGTCTCCTTTGCGGTGATCCGCTCGCGGCTGCTGGCCGGCCTCGCCGAGAGCTCGACGCACGGCTTTCTCAGCGGCCCGATCACCTTCTGCACCCTGCAGCCGATGCGCAGCGTCCCCTTTCAGGTCATCGCCCTGATCGGCATGAACGATCGCGACTTCCCCCGCAGCAGCCACCCGACCGGCTTCGACCTCATGCCGATCAAGGCCCAACCCTGCGACCCGGCGCGCCGCGACGAAGACCGTTACCTCTTTCTCGAAGCACTCCTCTCGGCACGGCAGCGCCTCTTCATCACCTGGCAAGGGGAGGACCCGCTGGACGGCAGCTCTGCGCCCCCTTCGGTCGTCGTCGGCGAACTCCTTGATGCCCTGGAGGCGAGTTTTAGCTGTGAGACCGGCATCCTTCGTGACGTCCTCGTTACCCGCCACCATCTCCAGCCCTTCAGCCCCGCTTACTTTGCGGTCGGGAGCCGGCTCCGCTCTTACGATCCCCTTTGGCATGCGGCGGTGCAGGCGCGGCTGCAGCGGGGCGACGCTGCGATGGTACCGCTCTTCAACGCGCCGCTGCCCCCCCTCGATCCGCCCCTGACGACGGTGACGATCGACGAGCTCGAACGTTTCCTCAGGAACCCCGCCAAATTCTTCCTGCAGAATCGCCTGCAGCTGCGCCTCCTCACCGCCAGCGAGGCGCTGGCGGAACGGGAACCCTTCCTCCTCGACGGCCTGGAGCGTTACAACCTCGGTCAGCCGCTGGCGACCCGGCTCCTCCACGACGGCGATGCCGGCAAGGAAGAGGCGCGCGCCCGCGCCGCCGGCCTCCTCCCGGACGGCAGCATCGGCGCCGGGAGCTGGCGCCAGCTCCTTTCTTCGGTGCAGGAATTTACCTTAACGGTGCGCGCGCAACTCCCCGAAGATGCGGAGGTAGTCGAGATCGATCTCCCCGTTGCCGGGCTGCGCTTGAGCGGCGAGGTCGAAGGGGTCGGCGTCGAATCCTCCCTCTTCTGGCGTTATGCCTCCCTCAAGGGGAAGGACTGCCTTGCCGGCTGGCTCCGCCACCTCGCCCTTAATGCCTCTGGCCGGCTGCTGGCGACGACCTTGATCGGCAAGGACGGCGCCATGACCTTCGCCCCTCTGGCCGCAGCGGCGGCGCAGAGCTGCCTCGGTGACCTCGTCACCCTTTACCGGCAGGGGTGGCAGGAGACGCTCCCCTTCTTTCCGCAGTCGTCCTACACCTATGCGCAGGCGCTGCACAAGGACGGTGATACCGACAAGGCGCTGGCTGCGGCGCGCAAGGTCTGGGCCCGGGATGAGTTCAATCCGGCGAGCGGCGAAGAGAACGATCCCTACTACCGCCTCGCCTTCCCTGACGATCCCTTAAACGCCGCCTTCACGACCCTGGCGCTGGCGATCTTTGTTCCCCTCCTGCAGGCCGGGAGTGAAGGGGAGGAGGAGGCATGAGTCATCCGACCTTTGATCTCCTACAAAGTCCGATCACCGGCCGCATCCTCGTCGAGGCGAGCGCCGGGACCGGCAAGACTTACACCATCGCCGCCCTGGTGGTGCGCCTGATCATCGAGCAGCAGCGGGAGATCGAGCAGATCCTCGTCGTCACCTTCACCGAAGCGGCAACCGCCGAACTGCGCGACCGCATCCGCCGACGTCTGGTCGAAGCGGTCGACTTCTTCACGCGCGGCGGTAGCGACGATTTTCTCACCAACCTGCACCAGCGGACCGACGACCATGACGATGCTCGCCGCCGTCTGCAGCGGGCGCTGATCAACTTCGACCAGGCGGCGATCTACACCATCCACGGCTTCTGCCAGCGCGTCCTCCAGGATCGCGCCTTCGAGGCCCGCGCCCTCTTCGATACCGAGCTCGTCACCGACCTTTCCAGCTTCGAACAGCAGCTCGCCGACGACTTCTGGCGGTTGCGCAGCCCGGCCTTCACGTCGACCCTTGCCGATTACCTTCTCGCCTGCAACTACTGTCCTGACAAGCTTTACAAGCTGCAACGGGCAGCGCGGCGGGCGGAGCGCATCCTCCCCGAGGCGCCGGCCCCCGATCTGGCCGCTAACGAGCGGAGCTGCACGGCGCTCTTCCTCCATCTCGCCGATACATGGAGTGCGGAGCGCGCCACCATCCTTGCCGACTACCTCGCCTGTGCGCCGGGGATGCGCAAAGGCTCCTATACGCCGGAGAAGATTCAGAGCTGGGCGCAGGAACTCGACCGCTTCTTGGCTGCCGGCTCCCTCTGGGGAGGGGATGAAGGGATCAAGAAGTTCTCGTCACCCCAGGCCAACAAGGGAAAGCCGTCACCGTCACACCCCTTCTTTGCCGACTGCGCCGCCTTTGCCGAAGCGCGGGAGGAGCTGCAGGGCCTCTGCCGCGCCGGGCTCCTCGCCCTGCAGCGCGACTTCCTCTTCTGGCGGGAAGGTGAGGCGCAGCGGCGCAAGGCGCAACTGAATGTGCGCACCTTCGACGATCTCCTCAGCGAAGTCGCCACTGCGGTGCAGAGATCGAGCGGCGCCGGACTGCTGCAGGCGCTGCAGGGAAGCTACCGCGCCATCCTCATCGACGAATTCCAGGATACCGACCCGGTGCAGTACGCCATCTTCGGCACCCTCTGCCCCGATGCCAGCCGCACCCTCTTTCTCATCGGTGACCCGAAGCAGGCGATCTACTCCTTCCGCGGCGCCGATATCTTCACCTATCTTTCCGCCGCCCGCCAGGTCGAGCACCACTTTACCCTCGGCGTCAACTACCGCTCCGCTCCGGCCCTGGTCGACGCGGTCAGCTCTCTCTTTGCGCGGGAGAACCCCTTCCTCTTTGACGAGATTCCGTATCCACCGGTGGCCGGGAGTGAGCGGAATCGCTCTGTCGCGTTATTGGAAGAGGGTGAGAAAGAACGCCCGCCGCTGCAGCTCTGGTTCGTTCATCGCCCGGACGGTAAAGCCGCCAACAAGGAGATTACGACCGAGCGGATTATTACCGGAGTTACGGCCGAGATCGTCCGTCTCCTCAACTCCGGGGCGCGCCTACGGACGGGAGAGGGGGAACGCAGCGTCACGGCCGGCGACATCGCCGTCCTGGTGCGCAGCAACCGCCAGGCGGCGGCGATGCAGGAGCAGCTCCTGTCCTGCGGTGTCCCGGCGATCCGCCAGGGGACGGAATCGCTCTTTGCCGCGCCTGAGGTCGAACTCCTCCTGCGTACGCTGGCGGCGATCGCCGATCCGTCTGATACCTATCTCGCACGGGGGGCGCTGGCCTGCGGCCTCCTTGACTTTGCCCCGGAGCAGCTCTTATCCAGTGTCGATGACCCCGCCACTCTCGAAGAGTGGCTACAGCGCCTGCGCGACTATCACGAACTCTGGGCGCGGCGGGGGATCACCGCCCTGAGCGGGGCGATATTTGAGCGCGAAGGGCTGGGGGTGCGGATCCTGGCGCGGGGAGACGGCGAACGGCGCCTGACCAACCTGCGCCACGCCTTCGAGGTGCTGCACTGCGCTGAGAGCCGCGAAGGGCTGGGGATGGCCGGCCTCCTTGCCTGGTTCTCGCGGCAGATCGCCGACCCGCCGGAAGGGGAGGAGTACCAGCTGCGCCTTGAGACCGACGAGCGGGCGGTGCAGGTCGTCACCATTCACCGCAGCAAGGGGCTAGAATATCCGGTCTGCTTTGTCCCCTTCTGTTGGAACGGCAGCCGACCTGCGAGCAAATTCAAGAATGATCCCTTTACCTTCCATGCGACGACGGCGACAGGGCGGGGGGAGCTCACCCTCGATCTTGGCAGCCCGGCCGAGGAGCGCGAAGAGTATCGTGCCAGTAATATCCGTGAAGGACTAGCCGAGAATCTCCGTCTCCTTTATGTCGCTCTCACCCGCGCGCAGGCCCGTCTTTATCTTGTCTGGGGAGGACTGAAGGACGCCGAGTCGTCTGCCCCGGCCTGGCTGCTGCACGGCCCGGAGGCGGTCCCGCTTGGGGCCGAAGTGGAAGAGACGGAGAAAATCTTTAAAACCCTTGACGATGAAGCGATCCGCGCCCGTCTCTCCCCTCTCCTTGCTGCCGACAGCGGCGAGATTGTCGATCTGCCACAATATCCGCAGGTCGAGCGGTTGAATATCAGCGGCGCTGGCAGGAGCGAACTCGCCCCCCTGCTTGTGCCGACCGCCATCCGCAGCGACTGGCGCCTCTCCAGCTATTCGGCTCTGGTCGCCGGCAGTCATCATCTCGCCGACGGCGAAGCTTGGAAGACGAGCGAACGGGTCGGCGCTGAAGAAGGAGTTGCTGCACTTGCGGAGAGCGTCAGCAGCGGCCCGACCATTCACACCTTCCCGCGCGGCGCCGATCCCGGCAGCGCCCTGCACGACATCTTCGAGGTCATCGACTTTGCTGCTGCCGGGGTTGATCCGGGCGTCATTGCCAAGAGCCTCGCCGCCTATGCCATCGATCTCGAATGGGCGCCGGTCGTCGCAGCGATGGTTGCGGATGTCCTGCAAGCCCCGCTGTCGCCGGAGAGAGCGGAGCTGCAGCTCTGCCGCGTCAGCAGGAAGGAGCGCTGCAGCGAGATGGGTTTCTTCCTGCCGCTGACGGAGCTTCGCGCCGCTGGTCTGACCGGTCTCTTCCGCCGCCATCAAAGTGACCTCCCGGATCCGCGTCTGGTGTCGATGATCGCCGCTCTCAACTTCGAGACCGCCTCCGGCATGCTCCGCGGTTTCATCGACCTCGTCTTCACCCTTGATGGCCGCTACTATCTCATCGATTGGAAATCGAACCATCTCGGCAGCAACAGCGCCGCCTACACCCATGAGCGGATGCTGGGCGAGATGCTATCCTCCGGTTACATCCTCCAGTATCACCTTTACTGCGTCGCCCTCCATCGTCATCTCCGCCGCACCCTTGATGATTACGACTACGAGAGCCACTTCGGCGGCGTCTTCTACCTCTTTCTGCGCGGCGTAGATGCCGGCGGCAGGACCGGCATCTACCGTGATCGGCCGAGCTTGGCATTGATTGAGGATCTGGATGAACTCTTTGCCGGCAAGGATGTCCTATGAGCGATACGCAGCCGACAGTCAGCCCTGCGGCCCGGCACTTTGCTGCTCTCCTCCAGCGGTTGGCGCCTGAAGATAATCCTCTGGTTTCTAATCTGGGAGCATCCCTGGTCGATGCCGGGGAGAACGGTGATGTTTGTCTCGACCTGCGGCAGGATGCCGAGTCGGAAACGCTCCTTGCGATCCTGCAACAGGCATCGGTCGTCGGGGCGCCGGGAGAATGGAAACCCCTGATCCTCGATGCCACCGGCCGCCTCTACCTTTACCGACAGTGGGAAGCGGAGCATCACCTCGCCGCCGAATTGATAGCGCGCGGGGAGGGGCTGCGGGAGAATATCGATACGGTCGTCCTTAGCGACGGTCTGCAGCGTCTCTTCCCCTTGCGTGCTGACGGGACACCGGACGAACAGGCGGTGGCCGCCGCGACCGCCATCCTCAAGAACTTCAGCGTCATCACCGGCGGGCCAGGGACGGGGAAGACGACGACCGTCGTCAAGGTCCTCGCCCTTCTGATCGAGCAAGCGAAGGAGCCGCTGCGTATCGCCCTGACCGCGCCGACCGGCAAGGCCGCCGCGCGCCTGCGTGAGTCGATCAGTCGCGCCCGGGCCGCGCTCCCCTGTGCGCCGGAGGTTCGGGAGGCGATTCCGGTCGAGACGGCGACGCTCCACCGCCTCCTCGGCGCCAATGCCAGCGGGACGGCCTTCCGTTACGGTGCTGAACGGCAACTTCGCGTCGATGTCGTCGTCCTCGACGAAGCGTCGATGGTCAATCTCTCCCTGATGCGGCAACTGGTCAGCGCCCTACCGCGGACAGCACAGCTGATCATCCTTGGCGACCGCGACCAGCTCGCTTCGGTCGAAGCCGGGGAGGTCCTGGCCGATCTCTGCGGGGGCGGGGAGGTTGGACGGTCGGCGGGATTTACGGCATTGCTGGCAGGGCTCTTTGGACAGGGCGGGCGCACTCAATGCTCCCCTATGGTGAGCGGGCTCGCCGATGCGATTGTGACCTTGCAGCAGAGCCGTCGCTTCGATGCGCAGGGGGCGATCGGTACCCTCTGTCGCCTCCTCAATGCCGGCGACGGGGAGGCAGCGCTGCGTCTGTTGCACTCTGGTGACAAGTCTGCAATCTGGTCCGATCTTATGGACCAGGCTGCGCTGACAGCGGCCATCGTCGATGAGGTCGATCACTGGGTGGCTGACTATCTGGCAGCGGAGAATCCGCAGGAGTCGTTGCGCCGTTTCGGTAACTTCATGCTCCTGACCGCCCTGCGGCAGGGACCGACCGGGAGTATCTCCCTGAACCAGCGGATCGAGGAGCTCCTTATCCGCCGCCAGCGGATCGCCGGTGGCAAGCTCTGGTACGCCGGCCGTCCGGTGATGATCACCCGCAATGCCCTTGGCCAGGATCTCTTCAACGGCGATATCGGTCTCTGTCTCCCGGATCCGGCCGCGGACGGGGCGCTGCGGGTCTTCTTCACCACCGCTGCCGGGGAAGCGCGGGGACTCGCTCCCCTGACCCTGCCGGCGCATGAAACTGCCTTTGCCATGACCGTCCATAAGAGCCAGGGGTCGGAGTTTGACCGTGTCCTGCTGATTCTGCCGGGACAGTGCTCAGCCATCCTGACCCGAGAACTCCTCTACACCGCCGTCAGCCGGGCGCGCGATTCGTTGCAGATCTTCGGCGATGCCGAGACGTTCGTTGAGGCGGCTCAGGAGCGGGTGGTGCGGAGTTCTGGACTGCGGGAGCAGTTGTGGGGATAAAGGTCATTCACCACGCCCAGCCCCTCCTTGAATAAGGAGGGGAGCTTAAAGATCATAATCCCCCTCCTTTTTTAAGGAGGGGCTAGGTGTGGTCGATTTTTCATAAAAAGCCCCCCTACGCAGCTGCGTAGGGGGGCTTTTGTTATTTATTCGAGCGAGAAGTGTTGATGTTTACAGATGCTTCGCAATCAGCACTTCCGCGATCTGTACGGCATTGGTCGCCGCTCCTTTGCGCAGATTGTCGGCGGAGGTCCAGAGATTGAGACCATTGGCGACGCTGTGATCTTCACGGATGCGGCCGATGAGGACGGCATCCTGACCGGCCGCATCAACCGGCATCGGGTAGGAGAGCTGGCTCGGATCGTCGATGACTTCGCAGCCGGGAGCGACGGTGAGGAGGGTGTGGGCGGCAGCGGCGGTCAGCTTTTCGTTCGTCTCGACATTGACCGACTCGCTGTGGCCGTAGAAGACCGGGACCCGCACGGCGGTGGCGCTGATCGCCAGATCCGGCAATCCGAGGACCTTGCGGGTCTCCTCGACGATCTTCTCTTCTTCTTTGGTTGAACCGTCCTCGAGAAAGGCATCGATCTGCGGCAGGCAGTTGAAGGCGATCTGGTGCGGATAGATCTTCGGCTGCACCGGGCGGCCGTTGAGGAGTTCACCGACTTCAAGGCGCAGGGCGTCGATCGACTTCTGGCCCGTCGCCGAGACCGCCTGGTAGGTGGAGACGACGACCCGCTTGAGGCCGACGGCGTCATGAATCGGTTTGAGGGCGATGGTCAACTGGGTGGTGGCCGCGTTGGGACTGGCGATGATCCCTTTGTTGCGGAAATTCGCGATACTGGCTCCATTCACTTCAGGAACAACCAGAGGGATGTCGTCGTCGCTGCGCCAGGCACTGGAGAGGTCGATACAGATTGCTCCGGCAGTGGCGGCGATCGGGCAGAAGTCCTTGGAGCGCTCGGCACCGGCGGTAAAGAAAACCAGATCGATCCCGTCAAAGGAACCTTGATTGAGGGCCTGAACCATGATCGATTCGTCGCGGAATTCCAGGAAGTCGCCATCGGAGCGCTCCGATGCGATGAGGCGGAGTTCGTCGACCGGGAAGTCCCGCTCTTCGAGGACGCGGATGATCTCGTTGCCGACGGCGCCGGTGGCGCCGACGATGGCGACGTTGTATTTTTTCGACATATCGTTCACTCCTGAATGCGTGAGGGGCGCAGCACGCTGCGCCCCTCACGGGTAATCATTCTGTTGGTAGGGGCGACCCGGTGGGTCGCCCTGGTCGAGGCACCGCCTCGCCCCTACAAGGCAGCGATGATCGCGTCGCCCATCTCTCTGGTATTGACGAGCTTCTCGCCCGGCAACTTAGAGAAGATGTCGCGGGTGCGGATCCCCTGATCGAGGACTTTGGCGACGGCGTTGTCGATGGCATCGGCAGCCTCGAGCATCCCGAAGGAGAACTTGAGCATCATCCCGGCCGAGAGGATCTGGGCGATGGGGTTGGCAATCCCTTGGCCGGCGATATCCGGGGCGCTGCCGCCAGAAGGCTCGTACATACCGAAGGTCCCTTCTGCCAGGGAGGCAGATGGGAGCATGCCGAGGGAGCCGGTGAGCATCGCCGCTTCGTCGGAGAGGATGTCGCCGAACATGTTTTCACAGAGGATGACATCGAACTGCTTCGGCCACTTGACCAGCTGCATGGCGGCGTTGTCGACGTACATATGGGTTAGCTCGACATCGGGATAATCCTTGGCGATGCCGATAACGACTTCACGCCACAGGACCGAGGTGGAAAGGACGTTGGCTTTGTCGATGGAGCAGACCTTCTTGCCACGCTTGCGGGCGGCCTGGAAGGCGACATGGGTGATGCGTTCGATCTCGGCAACGCTGTAGCGCATAGTGTCGACGCCGACACGCTCACGGCCGACCCCTTCGATCCCTTTGGGCTGGGAAAAGTAGATGCCGCCGGTGAGCTCACGGATGACGAGGATGTTAAAGCCGCCGCTAATGACTTCTTCCTTGAGACTGGAAGCGCCGGTCAGAGAGGGGAAGATGATCGCCGGGCGGAGGTTGGCGTAGAGGCCGAAAATCTTGCGCAGGGGGAGGAGGGCACCGCGCTCGGGTTGTTCATCGGGGGGGAGGGACTCCCACTTCGGGCCGCCGACCGAGCCGAAGAGGATGGCGTCGGAAGCCTTGCAGATATCGATGGTCGTCTGCGGCAGCGCTTTGCCTTCCTTGTCGATCCCGGCGCCGCCGACATTGGCGGGGGTGCGGGTGAAGGCGACGTTGTACTTCTTCTCGATAGCGTCAAGGACGCGCAGGGCTTCATTCATTACTTCCGGACCGATACCGTCACCGGAAAGAACTGCAACTTTATACGTCTGGGCCATGTCTGATTACTCTCCTTATTCGCTGATATTATTCCCCGGTTGCGGGGGCGTCTTCAGAATCATTGCTCTTCTTTTTGCGCGGTGTCCGTGTCTTCTTTGGCGCGGTGTTTTCCGTAATTTCAGGCGTCACCGCTACTTTCACCGTCTTGGTCTTGACGGCTCTTGGCGCTTTCGCCTTGACCGGAACCGGTTTGCTCTCCACGGCGGGAGTCTCCACATTCGGTGCCGGTAACTTGGCTGCTTTTTTCGCAGGTGTCCGCTTCGGTTTCTCTTCAGCAGGAACTTCGACCATCAGGGTCGGAGGGAGTTCAGTAGCAATCTCTGCGGATGCCTTTGGCTGGCGCGGTCTCCTTGCTACTTTTCTTCGTGTCTTGTCCTCTTCGTTGCTCTCGGCAGCTTCCGCCGGGGCAGCAACGACTTCGACTGCCACTGTGGCGGGAGGAGTCGGGGTCGTCTCATCGTCTTCAGCAATGTTCACATCCCCAGCCGTTGCCGGGGTCCGCTTTTTGCGGCGACGCTTACGTTTCTTTTTGGCTTCGGCTTCCTGCTCAGTCACGGGCTTCTCTGTCGCTTCGGACTGTTCCGTCGGAGCAGAGACAATCTCTTCAGCCAGGAGACCCGGAATGATCTCATTGCTGACAACCGTCACCTTCTTCTTCCGTTTGCGCCGGCGTTTCTTTTTAGCCGGTGCTTCGCTGTCTTCAGTCGTAGCGGCCGCGGTCTCCTCGTCAACACCCTGTTCTTCCTCATCTTCTTTGTCCGGGGAGACTTCTTGTTCCTCATCCGTCAGCGCTTCATCCGTCAGCGGAGTTGTGCTTTTTTTCTTCTTCCGCCGCCGTTTGCGCTTTTTCTTGTCGCCTTCAGCCTCAGTGCTTTCGGGGACCTCGTTTGAGTCTGCTACTTCTAATACGTCAGTTGCTTCAGCACGGGCGGGCAGGGCTTCTACTTCTAGCGCCGCAACATCCGCAATAATTTCTTCGCTTTGAGCTGCTTTCTTGCCACGTCCACCACGTTTCCTTTTCTCAGCTACTGCAACTGTAGCCGATGTCTGCTCGGCCGGTTTTTCGGCGACAACGACTTCGGAGCGGGGAGCCTGTTCTTCGTCATTGCTGGCTGTTACCGGTTGCAGGTAAAGCTCGTCCTCTTTTTCACGACGGATGCAGACGATCTCGATCTGGCTGGCGATCATGTCGGCGCGGCCGCGCACTATGATTTCGAGTTGATTGCGTTGTTCAAGCTCAAAGAGCTCATCACGCATGGCATTGAGGAGATAGTTGGCCGCATCGAGAGGGATATCGACTTCGATACGGGCAATGTGCCCCTTGGCGAGACCCCCCTGAATCTTACGGAGTGCTGCCACCGCCTGGGCTTCCGGGCTTTTGAGCCGGCCGCTCCCCTCACAATGGGGGCAGACAAGAAAAGTCCCTTCGGCGAGAGCATCCTTGATCCGTTGCCGGCTCATCTCCAGCAGGCCAAAGGAGCTGATCTTGCCGAAAGAGACTTTGGCTTTATCGGTCTTCATCGATTCCTTGATGGCCTTTTCGACATCACGATTGTTCTTCCGTTCGCGCATGTCGATAAAGTCGATGACGATCAGGCCGCCGAGATCGCGCAGGCGGAGTTGTCGACCAACTTCAACGGCGGCTTCAAGGTTGGTTTTATAGGCGGTGGCCTCGACGCCCTGTTCGCCCGCCATCTTACCGGAGTTGACATCGATCGCCACCAAAGCTTCAGTGCGGTCGATGACGATGGAACCGCCGGAAGGGAGCAGGACTTTATTGCGGGAGATGATTTCGATTTGTTCTTCGATCTGATAGCGGGAGAAGATCGGACGTTTTTCCTGGTGAAGTTTGACGAGTTTGACGCATTCCGGCATGACCTGCTGGAGGAAATCTTTCGCTTCCTGCGCCACTTTGGGATCATCGACGAGGACTTCATCGATATCGGGAGTGAAGTAGTCGCGAATGGAGCGGATCACCAGATTCGATTCCTTGTAGATCAAAGCCGGTGTTTTGGCTTTTTTTGCCAGGGCGAGGATGTTTTCATAAACGCGCACCAGATAGTCGAAGTCGCGTTTCAGCTCTTCTTTGGTCTGGTCGACGCCGGCAGTGCGGACGATGTAGCCCATGTTCTTTGGCAGATCAAGGGAGTTCATCGTCGCTTTAAGCTTTTTGCGTACAGAATCCTCTTCAATCTTGCGTGAAACACCGGTGCTGTCGCTCTCCGGCATCAACACCATATAGCGACCGGCAAGAGAAAGGTAGGTGGTGAGGGCTGCCCCCTTGTTGCCGCGTTCCCCTTTGACGACCTGGACAAGAATCTCCTGGCCGCGACGGAGGACATCGGTGATGCGCAATCGCCCCTTGCGCTCTTCATTCGGATCGGCAGCCTTGAAAAGATCAGGATGGATCTCTCCCATCTGCAAAAAACCGAGGCGCAGTCCGCCATAATCGACAAAGGCGGCCTGTAATCCGCTTTCAACACGGACAACAGTCGCCTTGTAAATATTCCCCCGGGTCTGTTCCCGGCCAACAACTTCGATGTCGAGTTCGGTCAAAATACCGTCCTCGACAATCGCCACCCGATTCTCTTCGGGCTGGGTGGCGTTCACCAGCATCTTCTTACTCATGGAAATCCTTTCGGACGACGGGGACGCCGGCCTTGAATAGGTGTTGCGGGGAAGAACCCCGGTCAGCGCGTGTATCACGACCGTGTCGGGAAAGGCTTTATCACCGTCAGTCGTGCAGTGCGCCACAAAATCATTCTATCGCCAGGACTAAAAAAGCCCGTTGCGTTATGGTGTGATGATTCTTAAAACGATTTTTGCCGCGGAACTATAACAGAGAAAATGGCCATTGAACAGTGCCAAGGTCTTCAATTGATAGAAAATATTCGCTATAAAGCGGCAGGATTGACAAACGGTTGCTCTCCGGAGACAATTCCGCCACATTACCTCGATGTTTTTCACGTAAGGAGAAATATATGCGTGTTCAGGAACCGATCTGTATTGACCTCGACCTGCCCTCGCAGCGAGGCTTCCGTCAATTTATCAGTGCATGGCTTTATCGCGACAACGGCCTGACTTTTGTCGTTGATCCCGGTCCGCTTGCGACGATTCCACACCTACTGGCAGAACTGCGTAAAAACGGCGTCAAAGATCTCGACTATATCCTTCTTACTCATATTCATATCGATCATGCCGGAGGGACAGGTGCGCTCCTTGCCGCCTTTCCGAAAGCTCAGGTGATCTGCCATCCCGAAGGGATCCGTCATCTCATTGCGCCGGAGAAACTCTGGCAGGGGACACTGAAGGTTCTCGGCTCACTGGCTGAAGCGTATGGTGAGATTGTTGCTGTTCCCGCTGAACGTATTTCGTTTCGTAAGGAGGTCGGTCCCTGTCGGGTGTGGATAACCCCGGGCCATGCCCCGCACCATCTCTCCTTTCAGGTTGGTGATCTTCTCTTTGCCGGTGAAGTCGCCGGTGTCCACTATCCGCTCGAATCGGGAATCTTCATGCGCCCGGCGACGCCGCCGCGCTTTATCCCTGTTGTCGCGCAAAAGTCTCTGGCAAAGATGATCGCTCTGGAACCGCAGCGCTTAGTCTTTGCCCACTATGGTCTGGTCAACGAGGCTGGGAAATATCTACGGATCGCCAGTGCACAGCTCAATCTCTGGGTACGCGGGGTGGCAGCGACGGCGACGGCAGTGCCGGAAGATCGCGAAGAAATGATCATTGCCTGGTTGCGGACGCACGATGACTATTATCGCAATGTCGACCAGTTGCCGGAAGACATCCTGGTTCGCGAACGCTACTTCCTCGGGAATTCATTGCGGGGAATGATCGAATATGTCGACGGATTAACAGAGACTGAACGAAAAAATCTGGCGGCCTCGTAACGAAGCGCGCCAGATTTAGAACTTTGTGGCTAATAAAACAACAAGCCGTCAGCCGCCTGACGCCTTCTCGACAATTCTGACAAAACGGCTTCCACGATCCTGGTTGGAGAGGAGAAAGCGGGGGAGGGCAGCGAGGCGTTCACCATTCTTCACCGGGCGGGCCTCAATCGTTAAGAGCGCAGTATAGCCGGCAGTCGTAGCTCTTTTAATCAACTCCTCGTCGTAAATACCGAAGGGCCAAGCCAAGGTATCGACGCTCTTGCCGATCTCCTTTTCCAGCTTCTTCTTCGCCTTGATCAACTGCACATCGACGAGTTTTTCATATTCAACCTTGCTCAGGCGCTTCTTTTCCTGTTTGAAGTTCGGGTGCCAGAAGGTATGGGATTGAATGTCGAAAAGACCACTCTTGTCGACCTCGCGTAATTCCTCCCAGGTCATGGCGTAATTGGCATTGGAAATGGCCGAAGGGTAGGTGAAGAGGGTCACCGGAGTCTGATATTTTTTTGCCAGTGGATACATGACTGTATAGGCGGATTTGTGGGCATCGTCGGCAACAATCACCACCGGTTTTTTTGGTAAGGGTTTGAGATCGCTCTTGTTGAGATAGTTGACCAGTCGCCGTAAAGGGATGACGGTGTAACCGTTCTTTTTCAGGTACTCTAAATGCTCAATAAATACCGGAGTGGTGATCGTCATGCTGTCGGCGACAGTGGGGCCAAAGCGATGATATAGAAGGATCGGCACATTAATCTCGCCGGCCAGGAGCGGGGCGGGAAGGAGAATGAGCAGCAGTAAAAAAGCCGAGAAAATCGATCGCATAATTAAATTCCGATTATTTTGATAAGATACCTTGCCACCCTCAGCCCCTCCTTGCTTGAGGAGGGGCTGAGGGTGGCACTTGTGAATTAATTAAGGCCGTTTTGTGCCATTTCAATCGCCCGCACCACCGCACGGGCTTTATTGATCGTTTCCTGATATTCGGCTTCCGGATCGGAGTCGGCAACGATCCCTGCCCCGGCCTGAAGATGAACGCGGCCATCCTGCACGACTAATGTCCTGATGGCAATCGCCATATCCATGTTGCCGGAGAAGGAGAAGTAACCGACCGCACCACCGTAGATTTCGCGCCGACAGGGCTCGAGTTCGTCGATAATCTCCATGGCGCGGATTTTTGGTGAACCGGAGAGGGTGCCGGCCGGGAAGGCGGCGCGGAAAACATCGAAAGCATCGAGTTCGGGGCGAAGTTCACCGCGGACATTCGAGACGATGTGCATGACGTGGGAGTAGCGCTCCACGACCATGAGTTCGCTGACTTCCACCGTCCCTGGCAGGGCCACCCGGCCGATATCATTGCGGCCGAGATCGACAAGCATAATGTGTTCAGCCCGTTCTTTGGGGTCAGCCAGGAGATCGGTCTCAAATTGGCGATCTTCATCCGGAGTCATGCCCCGTGGTCGTGTCCCGGCGATCGGCCGGACTTCGACGAGTGATCCTTCTTTGCGCACCAGAACTTCCGGTGAGGCACCGATGACGAGAGTTTCGCCAAAACGGAGATAAAACATGTACGGGGAGGGATTGATGGTGCGCAGCGCCCGATAGATGTCAAAGGGATCGACGGTCAGGTCACCGGAAAAGCGTTGCGATAAAACGACCTGAAAGATGTCGCCGGCGCGAATATATTCTTTACACTTCTCGACAGCCGCGTGGAAGGACGGACCAGTAAAGTTGGGGACCAGGTCTGTCTCTTTGGCGACGACCGGCTCCGGCGGAGCCGGCAGAGGGGTGCGTAGAATGGCAATCAGAGCATCAATTTCACGGGTACCGCGGGCATAAGCATCCCTCGGGTCTTCATTCGCCTGGATGTGTACATTACAAACGACTTTGATCTTCTGGCGCATATTGTCGAAAATCAGGAGTTTTTCTGTCAACAGGAAGCAGGCGTCATAACTTTCGATTTCACGCGGGTTGCCATCGGGCAGTTTCTCGATGAAGCGGACCATGTCGTAACCGAGGTATCCGACGGCGCCGCCACAGAAGCGGGGGAGTTCATCAAGTTGAACCGGTTGAAACGGGAGCATAAAGTCGCGGAGGGCAGCGAGAGGATCGGCAGCCGTAAAACTGTGGACGACGCGCTCGCCTTCGAGCAGTTCGACTAATTCGCCGCGGCAGCGGAAGATCCGTTCACCACTGCCAAGAAAGGAGTAGCGCGCCCATTTTTCGCCCCCCTCGATACTCTCCAGCAAAAAGGAGGCAGATCCTCGATCTATTTTACGGAAGGCCGAGACCGGTGTCTCCATATCCGCAAGAATTTCACGCCAGACGGGAATGAGGTTGCCTTGAGCGGAAAGTTCTATGAAGCGATTGAGTTCAGGTGCGAAAGTCATAAGGTCATCCCTGCTTTATGAAAAAGTGGGATAAATTACCACGCAAAGTGAAGAGCGGTCAAGAATTGGGAAGAGAGATTACGGCATGCCGGTTTCGATCGGATAACCGCGCACCTGCCATCCCATGATCCCTTGACTGAGGTTGTAAACGCCTTGGTAACCGAGGCTGTCGAGGTAGCGGCCAACCAGGGCGCTACGTACGCCGGTTTCACAGTAAACAATAATCGGGCGATTTTTTGGGATATCTTTGATGCGGTTTTGTACCTGATCGATCGGGATCAAGCGCGCGCCCTTGATGCGTTTTTGCTGATATTCGCCGAGAGTACGGACATCCAGAAGATAGATATCCGGACTCTGTTTCGTGATTTTCTGCATTTCAGCCGCATTGATGTTTTGCAAAGATGCTATGGCAGCTGTTGTCAGTACACTCATTGACAAAACAGCAAGGAAGAAACTTTTGAATAGGGACCGGAGCATGGGATGATCTCCTTGCAGATAAAAATGACTTTTTAAAATATTCAATTTGCGGAATATTGTCCAGTTACAATTTTTATAACAGATTGAAGGGGTGGGGAGGTGTCTTGAGATCTTCATCGTCTTATGACATGATGCGGCAAAATTTCAGGTTGTAACCAGAGAAGGAGAGCAGCTTTACATGGATCGTAATCTCGCACTTGAATTGATACGAGTCACCGAGGCCGCAGCCCTGGCTTCCGGCCGTTGGGTCGGAAAGGGGGATAAGAACGCCGCCGACGAAGCCGCGACCAACGCCATGCGTCGCACTCTCGATTCGATGGCTATTGACGGCACCGTAGTGATTGGCGAGGGCGAGATGGATGAAGCGCCGATGCTCTATATCGGTGAAAAAGTCGGAGACGGTTCTTCTCCCTGCGTCGATATTGCCGTTGATCCGCTGGAAGGAACAAATATCTGCGCCAAGGGGACGAGTGGGGCGATTACGACGATTGCCATGGCTCCGAAAGGCGGTTTTTTAAATGCGCCGGATATGTATATGGAGAAGATCGTCGTTGGACCGGATGCCTGCGGTGTCATTGACCTTGATGCTTCCCCTACGGAAAATTTGCAACGGGTTGCTGATGCCAAGAAGTGTTATGTTGAGGACCTGACGGTGGTTATCATTGATCGTCCCCGGCACGACAAGATGGTTGCGGAGATTCGCAAGGCCGGGGCAAGGATCCATTTGATTTCAGATGGCGATGTCGCCCCGGCTATTGCTGCGGCGGTTGCCGGTAGCGGCGTTGATATGTTGATGGGGATTGGCGGCGCTCCGGAAGGGGTTCTGGCCGCTGCAGCGCTTAAATGTATGGGTGGCGACATGCAAGGACGTCTCGTTTTTATGGATGATCATGAACGGGAACGGGCGGTGACGATGGGGATTACTGATTTTGATCGGGTTTATAATGCCGAGGATATGGCTCGGGGGAATGTCTTTTTTGCCGCCACGGGTGTCACCACCGGCGATCTTTTAAAGGGGGTGCGCTATTTTTCCGGCGGGGCCGAGACCCATTCGGTGGTTATGCGCTCCAAAAGTCGTACGGTCCGATTTGTCAGTAGTCTGCACTATTTTGATTATAAGCCCCTCTATTAAAGGACGGCTTGCCAACTCCCGAACGTGGTGCTATTATCCGCGAACTTCACTTACCATTCATCTAATCGAGGAGAATTATGGCGATTATTACCATTTCCCGTGAGATGGGGAGCGCCGGCATCCCCATCGTCCAAGCCACGGCCGAAGAATTAGGTTATACCCTGGTTGACGGCGATACAATTGCCAGCGTTGCGATGAATTACGGTCTGACCTTGGAATCGTTTGCAGCGGTTGACGAAAAACCCTTGGCATTCCTTGATGAGGCCGATAAAAATCTTGAAGTTGCTCAGCGACAAATTGAACTGATTATCCTTGAGTATGCGCTGAAGGGGAATATTATTGTTTACGGCCGGGGCGGTCAGGATTTACTCAAGGGAGTCGACAATATTTTGCGGGTGCGGATTACAGCACCTTTCGAGGAAAGGGTTGAGCGCTGGGCGGAGCGGGAATGGCTCGATCCGGAACTTGCGAGAATTCTTGTGCGCAGAAGTGATCAGCAACGCGCCGGGTTCATCAAGTATTATTTCAATCGGGATTGGACTGATCCGTTAGAGTATGATCTCGTTATTAATACTTCACGGATCACGGAAGAGACAGCAGTCAAGTTGATCTGTGAAGGGGTGCGAGACCAGAATCTTCTTGAGATGAAGGAGGGCGCCAAAAAGATTCTGCGCGATAGAATTCTTGCCAAGCGGGGAGAAGTCAAACTGTTATCCAGTGGATTGTTGCATGGTTTACACTATTATCATTTCCATCTTGATGTTGTCGATGGCGTCGCCGCATTAGGTGGGCATGTTCATAGCAGTCAACAGCGGGCAGAGGTTCACAAGATTTTACGCACAGTCGAAGGAATCAAGGAGATCATAGATCACCTTGAAATTCGCGCTTACGAAACAACCCCCCAGGAAAACTAGTCAGAATAGCAGGAAGATACCGTCATTTTATAAACAGGCAGTCGTATCCTCCCTGCTTGTTTATATAAACCTATCAATTAAGTGGTACATTTATTTTATGCCATTATTTAAATGTAAAATCGGGTGTAGTGACGGTCGCGTGCTGGAAAAAGAATTTGAAGCTGTCAGTGCTTTAACTTTGCGTGAAAGCCTTGAAGAGCAGGGTTTTTACGTTTTTGACATTCGCAAGAAATTGTGGTGGCAGAATGTTGGTAGCAGACTTATCGATAGCGGTCGCCCTTCAGGCAGGGATTTCTTAACGTTTAACCAGGAATTGCTTGTTCTGCTGCGATCCGGTCTGCCAATTCTTCAAGTTCTCGATGCGGTTACGGAGCGGATGGAACCTGGCTTGTTCCGTGACGCATTACGTGATATCCGGGAAGAAATTCGTGGCGGTGCTGTCCTTTCCGAATCTTTCAGTAAGCATTCCCACCTCTTTCCTCATCTGTACATTGCATCAATCAAGGCCGGTGAAAAGTCCGGCGATCTGCCGGTCACCCTTGGTCGCTTTATCGTTTATCAAAAAAGGGTCGAGGCGATTCGTGCCAAGGTCAAAAGCGCCATCTTCTATCCTATCCTTTTAAGTATTGCAGTCATAACTGTAGTCCTTTTTTTACTCTTTTATGTTATCCCCAGCTTTAGCCAGATCTACGCAGATGCCAATGCCGTCCTGCCGTTAGCGACACGAATCCTGATCACCTTATCCAACTCCCTGATTTCCGGTTTGCCGATACTTCTTCCTATGGTCGTTGTCACCTTCTTGCTGTTGAAGAGTTATTTGCGCAGTGCTTCGGGAATACTTTGGAAGGATAAGCTCTTTCTTCGTATCCCGTTTCTTGGCAAGTTGGTAATCGACTATGCGACCCTCGGTTTTTGCCGAACTTTCGGGACGACGCTGTTAAGTGGTATTCCGATTGTGCAAGCAATGAGCATGGCGCGAGGAACACTCAACAATCGTCTCCTCGAAGGCAAAATGACGGTTGCTATCCGGCGCATAGAAGAGGGTGCTTCGATTTCGCAAGCGATTTCTGAAGGCGATTTTTTTCCGGGATTGGCATTACGTATGATCGGGGTTGGTGAATCGACGGGAGCCTTGGCTGAAATGCTTTGGGACGTGGCCGATTATTACGAATCTGAAGTTGAACGCCGCCTTGATCGATTGACAACTATGGTTGAGCCGTTGATGATGATGACCATGGGTATTGTTATCGGTGCCATTGTTGTTGCCATGTATATCCCCATTTTTCAGTTGGCCGGTACGGTCCGTTAGAATTTCTTTGTCATAAAGGTTATTATTCGCATGGCGAATCAGAAAAAAAATATTGGCCGTATCCTCATTGACCTGGGAGGATTGACCTCGGAACAAATTCCGGAAATCCAACGGCGCATGGCAGAGACTAGTGAGTACTTTGGCGAAGCCGGTCATTCTTTGGGTTTTTATGATGCGGATCTTTTACATCGCGCCATTACCGAACGGGGCCTCAATGAATCTTTCTTGTCCTTGACAGAGGACTTTCCGCAACGACGCAAGATTGGCGAAGTTCTGGTTGAGATGGGTGCGCTTGCTCCTGCAGAGGTTGAGCGCATTCTGGAGCAGGCGGCCCTTTTAGGCGGGCGCTTCGGGGAAGTGGCTCTGCGTGAAGGTTTTCTTGTTGAGGATCAGGTTGCCCAGGCTCTGGCGCGTCAGTTTCATCTGGGGTTTCTCAGTCTGGATGGCTTCGTCATAGACACCGATCTTGTCGCCTCTTTACCGTCAGGCCTGCTCGCCCGCTATCAGTTTATTCCAGTGCGCCGGCGGATGGGGAGTTTAATTGTTGCTGTTGCCGATCCTGTCGATGTCAAACGTCTTGATGAATTGGAATTGCAACTTGGCACTCCCTTGATCCTCTTGGTCGCAACACAGAGTCGCATACAGAAATTGATCGAAAGATCAGAGGGTTCCAATCGAGTTCTTAAAGAGGTTTCCGAAGATTTTAAGTTGCATCTGATTAAAGAGACAGACAAGGGTGATGAAGTTCTGTCGATTGAAAAGATGACGGCCGATACCAGTCCGATCATTCGTCTGATCGATTCAACTCTCTTCGACGCCCTCAACAAGCGGGCCAGTGATATCCATATCGAGTCAAGTCTTGATGGCGTTATTATTAAATATCGTGTAGACGGTGTACTCTTTCGTGCCACTGAGCCTCTTGATGGACGTTTTCAGGGTCCGATTATCTCTCGTATCAAGGTCATGAGTGAACTTGATATTTCTGAACGACGCATTCCACAGGATGGTCGCTTCAAAGTGCGTCTCGGGGCTAAATCTATCGATTTTCGTGTCTCGATCATGCCAAGTGTCTTTGGTGAGGATGCGGTTATCCGTATTCTCGACAAGGAAAGTATTGCTGAGGACCTCAAAGGTCTTACACTCGATTCTCTGGGAATTTCCGTTCGGGAGAAAGATCGACTGCGGCGGATGATTCGTGAGCCTTACGGCATGATTCTGGTGACGGGACCGACCGGTAGCGGCAAGACTACGACTCTGTATGCGGCCCTTTCCGAGATTAACAGTGAAGAGGAGAAGGTTATTACCATCGAGGATCCTGTCGAATATCAACTGAAAGGTGTGGTGCAAATTCCAGTTAATGAAAAGAAAGGGCTGACCTTTGCCCGAGGTTTGCGTTCAATCTTAAGACATGATCCTGACAAGATTCTGGTCGGCGAAATTCGTGATCCGGAAACCGCACAAATTGCGGTACAATCAGCTTTGACCGGACATCTCGTCTTTACAACCGTCCATGCCAATAATACTTTTGACGTTCTTGGTCGTTTTTTGCACATGGGGATCGAACCGCATAATTTTGTTTCTTGTCTTAATTGTGTCCTGGCTCAGCGTTTGGTGCGGAAGATTTGCACCAAATGCAAAACTGAAGTCTTTTACACGGATGACGAATTACGCGAAAACGGTCTGAATCCGGAACTTCATCGTCATCACTCCTTTTATGAAGGGAGAGGGTGCTCATCATGCAACGGAACCGGTTACCATGGTCGCGCTGCTGTTGTCGAACTTCTCGATCTCAATGATGATCTGCGTGAATTAATCGTCACGCGCGCACCGGCAACCCAGTTAAAAGCAGCAGCCCGAGCTGCCGGAACGATTTTTTTGCGGCAGTCCGCAATCGAGAAGGTCGTAGAAGGCATTTCCAGTCTACGTGAAATTAATCGTATCACCTTTGCCGAAGAGGAGATCGCATGATCTTCCCCAGACGTCATCTTGCTCTTGATCTGCGCCAAGAGGATTTACGGGCTGTTTCCCTGACAGGTAAACGCAAACATCCGATCCTTGAAGGGGCTCGGTTGATGGCACTTGAGCCCGGTCTTTTACTACCGTCACCACGGACAAAAAATATCAGTGATCCAAACCGCTTGAAAGCAGCAGTCAAGGAACTTCTCGACCCGATTGCCGGCGGAGAAGAGCGTTTGGCCCTACTTCTTCCAGAGACCGTCGGTCGTTTATTTACAGTCGAGGTTGAAACCCCATTTGCCAATAAATCCGAAGGGGAAAAGATTATCAAGTGGCAGCTTAAGTCCCATCTTCCGGCAGATCCGGAGGCAACGGTTCTTGATTTTCAAGTCCTTGATCAACGTGAAGACGGGCGTAAACGCCTTCTCGTAGCGGCGATTGCCCGGAATGTTCTGGAGGAGTATGAATCTGTCATAACTGCCGCCGGATATTTCCCGGTCCTAGTCGGTTTTCATTCCACCTTTTTGCATAATTACTACCGCACTCGCCTTGAACAACCGGATGAGAGTGTCCTTCTGATCCTTGAATCCGGCCTGCTCAGCTTTGAATATAGCCAGGCACGGGTACCGCTTTACCATCGATTTCGCAAGGTCGGCGATGATAGAACGGCAATTTTTCAGGAAGTTTCCCGTGCCCTGGTCGGTGCACAAGAGGATTATCCCGGTTTGAAACGGGCAGAGGTTTTCCTCCAAAGCGATCTGGCTGAAACGGAAGGGGTTCTCAATATCTTTCGGGCGGCTTTTCAACGCGATGTTGTTCTTCTTGACCCTCATATCGATCGGATCGTTTCACAACCATCGGACTGGCCGAACTGGCGCCTGCGCGGTTTGACTGCCGCAATCGGTGCTGCCGAGCAGATGATTTAGGACTTGAACCAATGAATTACTCACTGAATCTTGCCACCGGTACCTATGTCAATCACCGTCGACTCAAAGTGGTCTTTCTACTCCTGGGCCTTTTTTTGCTCGGCTTGTTGATTGTCAATACCACGAGCGTCATTAGAGATAGCAGCCGAACGCGGCAAATTGAATTACGTCTGGACGATTTGCGCGATCAGAAGCAGGGCGCCGGCCAACAGCTTGAAATCAGTGGTGCTGCTCTTGCCCAGATGGCGCAACGGATCGAGGTCGCCAATGAACTGTTGCTTCGTGACAACTATCGCTGGACGGCTCTCCTTGACCATCTTGAAGCCCATTTGGCTGAGGGCATCAGTATTCGCGGTCTGCAACCGGATTACAAAACCGGGATATTGAAGTTGAATGGGGTCGCTGCCTCTGTTACCGACCTGCGCCACTTTATCGACAATTTGACCCGCTCCGAGGTCTTCACGCAGGTGTATTTAAAGCAACAACGGACCGAAAAGACGAAAGATGATCTTGACGGCGGGATTGAGTTCTCAATTGAACTGAAGAAAAGGGGCGGTGATGAATCGTAAACCGGTCCTGGTCGCTGTCTGGTCGGCGCATCGTTTTCTGCTTATGGGCCTTGCTGGCTTATTGGGGTTGAATATTCTTCTTTTTTCACTCCTTAATTTTGGGGTGGCCCCGAAACTTGAAAAGACTGAAAGAAGCCTTGCTCTTTTACAGCAGCAATTGCGTACAAGTGAAGCTCTTGCCCCACAGCAGGCATATGAACAAGGTGTAAAGGATTATGCCAGTTTCAGCGCCCTGCTACCGTCTCTTCGTGACTTCAGTGAGTTGATTGGTGATCTTTATGTGTTGGCTGAGCAAAGTAATCTCGAAATCAGCCAGATCGGTTATACTCAAAAAGAACTCCCTGACTCCGGTCTCCTAGCCTACGCTCTTAAATTTTCCCTGACTGGAACCTATGACGAACTGAAACGATTTATTTATGGTCTTGAGGAGTCAAAGCGTCTGGTCGTGATTGAGCAGATGACCCTTAACGCCGCTAGAGGAGAAGAAGGTGCAGCGTTGGTTTCGTTGAGTTTGAGTCTTACGACCTATTTCGGGATGGAGGGGAAAGAATGAAGTCAAAACGCTTTCTCGGCTTCCTGATTGCAGCCTTTATCGCTGCCTTGATCTATGGCTATCTGCAGATGCCGAAACAGGAAAGGGTCACGACCAGTGATGAAAAATCCTTTCAGCAACCTCAGGCGAAGAAGCAACAGCCAGGAAAAAAGACAACTCCCCCCGGTGAGAAAAATTTTCCGCGTTTACGTACCGATTTGCTTGAGCGGAAATCCCAGCCTTATCCCGGGGTGCGGCGTAACCTCTTCTCTGCTGACATTGTTGGAAGTCAGCTCGAAGAGGAGATAGAAATAATTATTGAGAAGCCGCCGGCAGTGATTGTTCCCCCGGTCTTTGTTGCTCCACCACCTCCTCCACCACGACAGCCGTCGCCGCAGGAGATTGCACAGAAAGAGCTTGCCCGTTACAAGTTTGTCGGTTTTTTTAAAAAGGGAGAAAAGAAGACCATATTTTTATCAGTGGACGGGGAGATTCTCCTGGTGCGCAAGGGTGAATATTTAGGACGTGATCGCAAATATTACGTTGTTAATATCACTGATACGACCTTGGAGTTACGCAAGGACGGTGTGGGCGATTTTTCGATCAAATTAATCGATCAAGAGCCGTTTTCAGCTATTCCTTTTCAGTCCGGACCGTCTATTTCACCGTCTAATTCCTGGCAAGAACCGCCAGAGGCGGCGCCGGAAAGCTACCAGCAGGATCAGACCGAATCACTCCCTATTCCTGATGATGTATTACCAACTGAAGATCAGATTCAACCTGAAGAGGATAACTAATGAAACCCAAAACTAGATCGCTCCTTCTCCTCCTGTCAATTATGCTTCTGGCGCTGCAGTTATCCGGATGTGCCGGGTCACGGGCTTATTCACGAGGACAGGATTTTTATGCACAAGGCAATTATGATAAGTCGGTCCTCAACTATATGGAGGCGGTAGAGACTGCTCCGGATCGACAGGAATATCGCCTGCGACTGAGCGAAGCCCTTAACAAGGCCGCTTGGCAACATCTTGAAGAAGGGCGGCGATTGCTAAAGGAACGGCAGGCAGCGGAGGCGGCGACGGAATTTCGTCGCGCCCTTGAATATGACAAAACCCTTGTTGCTGCCACGAATGAGCTTGCGATAGCAGAAGAGATCCTTAAAGTCGACAGATTAGTTCAGCAAGCGGACGATTTGCTGAAAAATCGGCGTTTGCCGCAGGCCAAAAACAGTATCGATCAAGCATTACTCATCGATCCGGAAAATGTAGCGGCATTAGGGCTTCGGGCGAAAGTTCAAAACACGCCCAAGACCATCATCGATGGTGTGGAACTCGATGTCACCTCCACCAAACCGATTTCACTCAAGTTTAAAAATACCGACATTAAAGATGCTTTCAATATTCTCTCCAAACTTTCCGGAGTGAATTTTATCCTCGACGAAAGTCTGAAGAGACAGAGTTTCACCTTTGATCTTGCGGAAGTTTCCTTTCCGCAGGCTCTCGAGTTGATCATGCAAATGAACAAACTTGGGAAAAAAGTCCTCAATTCCCGTACAATTATCATCTATTCGCGCTCGAAAGATGGTGACAAACAATTTACAGATCATTTGATCCAGACTTTTTATCTTTCCAATATTGACGCCAAGAAGGCGGTCAATCTGCTGCGGACCATGTTACAATTACGCAAGGTTTATGTTCACGAAGAATTGAACGCAATTATTATTCGTGATACTGCCGATGTGATCAAGTTGGCCGGTCAGATGCTTGAAGCCGCTGATCGTGCTGATGCTGAGGTCATGTTTGATCTGGAAATGATCGAAGTGAATGACAGTAGTGCCCTAAAGCTCGGTCCCTTGCTCAGTCCGGCCTCGATCAGTTTCGGTCTCGGTAAGCCCGGAGAGATTGTGACCACCGGAACATCGGGGACAACAACGACAACCTCGGCAGATGTTATCGTCGGTTCGTCATTATCTTCCGGCGGCTCAACAAAAAATCTGGTGAGCGGCGGGATCAATGGTTTGAGTGGACTTAGCTCTTATTATTCATTACCGACACTGACCTTTGATTTTCTCAAAACGCGGACTGATGCCGAGATTTTGGCGAATCCGAAAATTCGGGTGAAGAACAAGGAGAAGGCCAAGGTTCATATCGGCAGTAAGGAACCGGTCATTACGGTCACCGCCAACGGCGACGTCTTTACTGACAGCGTTGCCTACGTCGATGTCGGGGTCAAACTCAACATTGAGCCGACCATACAGCTGGATAATTCAGTTGTCACCAAGGTGGAGCTGGAGGTGAGCAGTGTTTCAGGCCGTCAAACCACGAGTCGCGGGACACAGGTTCTCACCCTGACCAGCACCAATGCCAACACGGTCTTGACGCTCAAAGATGGTGAGCGGACAATTATCGGCGGTCTGATTCGTGATGACACCAGCAAAAGTCGCAGCGGCATCGTTTTACTCAGTGACCTGCCGTTTATTGGCACACTCTTTACGAATCACAATAATTCCAAGAATAAACGGGAGCTTCTTCTCTCGATTACCCCACATATCGTTCAGAATATTGTTGTTCCCTCCGCCGGAGTCGGGACCTTATGGTCGGGGAGAGAGGATGATCTAAAGTCCGGGCCGGTCTTTGGTGCTTTTACCTCTTATGAGGATGAAGCAGCTATAACCCCGCCACAAAGTCAACCGGTGGAGGCGCCTGTTCTTTCCTCCCCGAAGAATGATGATCCAGTCGTTATTCCGTCAGTTGGGCCAGCGGCAGTGCAACCGGATGACGGCCCTCTCGCCGCTACAGATGGTTCTCTCCTTCTGATCGGCCCTGGTCAAATGAGCGTAGGGGATGAAATTGAAGTTATTATCACCGGACTTGAGATGAACAGCCTCTTCAGCGCCCCGCTCTTTGTTACCTTTGATCAAAATCTTTTTGAGTTGGTGACTGTAATTGAAGGAGATTTACTCAATCGTGACGGAATTGCGACCGTCTTTAGCAGCAACCCGGTGCAAGGTAAGGGAGAGTTGATGGTCGGCTATAAACAGGAAGCCGGCGGTAGCGGTGTCTCTGGCGATGGCACACTCCTTAGCGTAGTCTTTAAAGCCAAGGCTCCCGGGGTCGGGCAGTTTTCTGTTGATCGCCTGAATTTGCGCAATACATCTGGCCAACGTTTAAAGGTTCTTGTCACTCCTTTGACAGTTGAGGTTAAGTAGTTTGCGAGGGGGAATAAATATTCTTCTGAAAGTGGGGAACCGGCGCGGAAAAGCAGGATTGACTCTGATCGAAGTGATCATTGCCATGACGATCCTGGCTATCCTCGCTTCGGCTGTGATCCCTCTTGCCGCTACAACGGTCAGGCGGACGCGCGAGATCGAGTTAAGGCGCTCACTTCGTGAAATGCGTACTGCGATCGATCAGTACAAAAGCGACTATGATCGGGCGGTTAAAGCGCAGAAGATTATCCCTACCCTTGGTGATACCGGCTACCCCAAGGAGCTTGAAGAGTTAGTCACCGGCGAACAATGGGGAGATCTGTACCCTTTTAAAAGGAAATATTTACGGCGGATTCCCCGCGACCCCTTTGATGAAAATGATGATGGGTGGGGCATGCGATCAATGGCGGACGATCCTGAATCGCTGAGTTGGGGGGGGGAAGATGTCTTTGATGTCTTTACACAAAGCACAGAGATTGGACTTGATGGCACACCCTATAATATCTGGTGATAACCTAATGATTTCATTTAGAAAATTTACATCAAAACGCGGCTTTACCCTGATTGAGCTTCTGGCAGTGATGCTGATTCTGGGGATCCTCGCATCAATTGCGGTGCCGAGTTACAAGCAGAGTGTCATTAAGGCCCGCGAAACGATCTTAAGTGAAAATCTTTACCAGATGCGACGGGCAATTGACGCCTATTATGCCGATCGGCTGACTTATCCCGATGCCCTGGAGAATCTGGTGCAGGACAAATATCTCTACGATATTCCTGTCGATCCGTTTACCCGCACGCGGGACAGCTGGCAAGTTGTCGGCCCGGAAGCGGATGATGAGGGGCGTATTCCTCCCGGCTCCGTCTTTGATGTTCATAGCGGCAGTGACCTTATTGGCCTTGACGGGCGACCGTATCAGGAATGGTAGCCTGCAGATGATTCAAGTCAGCAATCTTGGCAAGAATTATGGCCGTGACCGCTCTGTACTGACAAATATCTCTTTTACCTTGGTCAAGGGGGAGTTTGTGTATGTGACGGGGACTTCCGGTTCCGGAAAGTCGACACTTCTCCGTCTTCTTTATGGTGCTGAACGCCCCGTTACTGGAAAGATTGCCATTAACGGCATTAATGTCTGTCGATGCAATTCCTTTGCGCTTGCACAGTTACGGCGGAAGCTGGGACTGGTCTTTCAGGATTTCAAATTGCTCCCCGAGCGAAATATCTTTGAAAATGTGGCTCTTCCCCTGGAAATTCAGGGAAAGGGACAAGGAGAAATCAATAAACGAGTATTGCAATCACTGAACTACGTAGGCCTTGAACATAAAATGCGTACCCTGCCGCAACAACTGTCTGCGGGTGAGCAGCAGCGGGTGGCAATTGCCCGCGCCTTGATTGTCGATCCCGTAGTTCTTTTGGCAGATGAACCGACCGGGAATATCGATCCAGAACATATGGCCGGAATTCTCGAACTTTTCAAAGGGGCTAATGCTCGCGGTACGACCATATTGATGGCAACACACGATTACAGTATTCTTCGACGCTCTCCGAGGCGCACCCTGCATCTGGTCAATGGACAACTTGATAACGACATCTCTCTAGAAACAATTTTGCAAACAGAGAGGGCACATGTCGGGAATTGACCTGTTCAAACGGGGTCTCACCCCATTACGTCAACATCCATGGTTCACCTTGATGGGGGTCACCTCGGTGGCCGTCGCCCTGACACTGATTGCCCTCTTTGCCCTCATCAGCCTTAATATGCAAAGGGCTGTTGGGGACTGGAGTCGTGATTTTCAGGTTATTATCTATCTTGATCCTCCCCCGGATGAAATACTTGCTCGTCAGTGGCAGACGGCCCTGGGCAGCATGGCCGAGACGGAAGAAGTGACCTACGTCTCATCTGCGGAGGCGTTGCAGCGCTTCAGCGCACGTCTTGGCAATGATGCCTCACTTCTCAGTGGCATTGGCAACGATGTCCTGCCGGCATCATTTACGTTAAAACTGCGACCGGAGTTTCGTCAGCGCGATGCAGTAAAACTTCTCGTTGCCCGGATCGCGCAAAAAAACGAGTGGCGGGACATTCACTATGGTTCAGAGTGGATAGAGCGTTTCGATGCTGCGCGGCGGCTTATGCGCATAAGTGGTACAATCCTTGGAGTATTCCTTTTTTTATCCGCTTTTTTAATCGTTGCCACGACCATCCGGCTTATTTTGCTGACGCGAAAGAGCGAGATAGAGGTGTTTCGCTTACTCGGCGCCACTCCTCTTTATATCGGACTCCCCTTTTTGCTCGAAGGGGGAGTTCTCGGTATTTTGGGAGGGACAATTGCCCTTTCTCTGGTTTATCTTTTTTATCAAGTCGGGTTGCAGCAGGGACTCCTTTCTTTACTGCAGTTACTCGGAGTCGAACGTATCGTCTTTCTCCCGCCCCTTTGGCAGATTTCCTTGATTATCGGTGGTGCCGCTCTGGGTTTTTTCGCAAGTTTTGTTGCGATGCGGCGCCTGTCGAAAGTATAATAAAAAATAAGTAAATTGGTACTGCCCCTTTTTGGTGGTCATACTCCTTTTCACAACTTATGGACGAAAGGATTCTTTTCATGAAGTGCCCGAATTGTCACGATCGCACGCACATTGACGTAGAAATTGGTGATGGATTTACTGACAACGATACCCGTGAGTGCTTAACCTGTGGCGCAGTTTGGTTCTACAGTGAAACTGAAAGTCACTTCAAAATCATCAAAGAAGGAAACGCGGCCCTGAAAAAAGAAATTTAGCATGTAACTTTTTTCCGGTAGCAATTCAAGTCCAGCTGTTTTTCCAGTGGTGAAAGCTTTGACACATGTGAAATCGAGAAGCTTAATGGTGGCAGAACGGGGAGACTTCCGTTTTTCTCATATTATTTTCGGGACTACTCTCCTGTTGATATTATTTTTCTGTCTGCAACAGAGTGCTTTCGCCGCTGGCGAGGATCTCGATGCAAGCCGTAAAGAACTGGAGGAAATACGTCAAAGGATTGGTAAAACAAGCCGCACTCTCGAAGAGAAGAAGCGAGCAGAAAAAATTGCTAACTCTGATCTGAAGAAGGTTGAAAAGTCACTGGAGAGGATGACGGCCCGGGTCACAGCAATCAGTTCCGAGCTTAATCAATTAACCGTCAAGATTCGTCGTGCCGAGAGTGACCTGGGGCAGACGGGTGCGCAGATTGACGATTTGAGCAGTCTGGTCAAACAGCGATTGGTAGCCTTGTACAAGGGGGGAGATAGTACGCTGGCTCAGTCCATCCTCACTCCCGGTCCGGCTGCAGAAGTTTCAAATGATTTTGCATATTTACAGAAAATTGTACAACATGATCGAGAATTGCTGGGCGGTTACCAGCTCAGACTTAATCACCAGAATCAGAACCTTCAGCAACTTGCCTCTCTGCGTCAGAACCAGTTGCGATTAAAAAAAGAGATGGAAAAAGAGCAGCAGGAAATGCTGCAGCTCACGAAAATGAAAGAAGCTCTTCTCCAGAAAGTACGCAAGGACAAGAATTCACTGTCTCGACAATTGACGGAACTACAGGGCCGGGCTAAACGCATTGATGGCCTTATCCGTAATTTTGAAGCCACGAGAAATCGTCAGCCATCGACTCCGGGGACATTGTTCTCCGGGCAGAAAGGACGACTGTCCTGGCCGGTTAATGGACGCGTACGGATCCCCTTTGGTAATAGCCGTCATCCGGATTTGGGGACACCCTACCAAAGTCACGGGATTGAAATTGAGGTCTCCGGTGATTTGCCGGTCAAATCAGTCTGGTCGGGGAAGGTTGTTTTTGCCAATGCGTTCAAGGGCTACAACAATCTTTTGATTATCGATCATGGGGACAGTTATTATACGCTGTATGCACAAACGGCTTCACTAACCTGTAAAGTAGGGGACAAAATCAGTCAAGGACAGGTTGTCGCGCAGACCGACGGCAGTGCGGGACGTTTTTATTTTGAAATACGCAAAGGGGGAACCCCCCTCGACCCCAAAAACTGGCTGCAATAATTCATTGCCGCTTTGGGTGTTTTAGCGATACCAACAGGGAATTTTTTGATGAAGCGTTTGCAACAAATCTTCTTTACCCTCTTTTTGTTCGTTCTTTGTCCCGTGGTTGTTGTCCCTTTTGCTCGACTTTCCTGGGCAGAAGAAGTCAACCCCTATCAGGAATTGCAACAATTGACGGACGTTATGGCTATTATCCGCCGTAATTACGTTGACGAAGTGCCCTTAAAGACGTTGGTCGACGGTGCAATTCGCGGCATGCTGGCATCTCTTGATCCTCATTCCTCTTTCCTTGCTCCCGAAGATTATAAAGAAATGCAGACCGATATGTCCGGAGAGTTTATCGGCTTGGGTCTGGATGTAACCATCCGGGATGAAGAGCTTGTGGTGATAGCGCCGCTGGAAGGAAGTCCCGCCGAAAAGGCCGGTATTATTGCCGGAGACCGGGTGGTGAGAATTGACACTCGCAATACCCGGGATATCGAAAACGTCATGGATGCACTCCGTTTGTTGCGCGGGGTTAAGGGGAGCTCAGTAACGCTGACAATCATGCGTGAGGGGTTTGAAAGTCCCAAAGAATTTACTTTGCAGCGAGATATTATCAAAATTATCAGTGTTCACTCCAGGTCCCTTGAACCTGGTTATGGTTATTTGCGAATTGCCCAGTTTCAGGCGACAACCGCCGCTGAGGTCGCCAGGGAACTGACCCAACTCCATCAGGAAAGTCCAGCCGGCTTGAATGGTCTGATTCTCGACTTGCGCAATAATAGCGGCGGTCTCCTTGATCAAGCCGTGAATGTGGCTAATTTCTTTCTGGAGAAAGGTCTGATTGTTTATACCGAGGGGAGAGAGCCGGGAAGTCAATTGCAATACAGTGCTCAACAACGCGGAACCGAACCTTATTATCCGTTGATTATCCTGATTAATAACGGCAGTGCCAGTGCGGCTGAAATTGTGGCGGGGGCCTTGCAAGATCACGGCCGCGCTTTACTTCTCGGTACGAAAAGCTTTGGCAAGGGTTCTGTGCAAACGATTCTCCCTCTGCGCGATGATTATGGGCTGAGGCTGACCACGGCGCGTTACTTTACTCCTCTGGGGACGTCCATTCAAGCTCTCGGAATAACTCCTGATATAGTCGTTGCTGCCAGACAAGGGAAGTTGGTTCGATCCGACCATTTTAGTGAAAAAGATCTCCCGCATCACATCGCCGCAACGGGGAATCAAGAACCTTTAAAAAAGAGCATCGGCCTGAAAAAAGTAGAGACAGGTGAAGAAGATAATCAATTGCAATATGCTCTGGATATCCTCAAAGGAAGACATATTTTACAGTCTGTAAAGAAGGGGCCAGGCTGAACGGATGGAGGAGACACAGAATAAAAAAAAAGGTTCAGCTAAAGGGAAGAAGTCCAAAAAGGGATCGCCAACAAAGCGATCCTTCTTTTTCAAGCCTGCCACGATAATTCTGTTTTTTTTGACGACCCTCTTGCTGGTGCTGGGAATCCTTTATCTGGCCCGTGTTCAGCAGTGGTTTTCTCCACCGATAGATAGTAAGTCTTCAACGACGGTGACACCGGTTCAAAAAGAGGAAAAAAGTTCAGCATCGAAAAAGGTTTCTGTGCCGGCTGCAGAGTATAACAACCTGCCCCTGACGCAACGTGATAGTTACGATCCGCTGCTTCGTGAGCAGGGGACGGCGCTCGTTGCTATTATCGTCGATGATCTCGGTGGAGATCTGGGAATGATGCAGGAATTTCTGGACCTGCAGCTCAATCTCACCGTTGCTGTTTTGCCGAATGTCCCCCATGCCCGTGCTGTCGCCGAATTAGCGCATGCGGCCGGGCGGGAAGTTCTCCTGCATATACCGATGGAACCAAGAGATTATCCGGCCGTTGATCCCGGGGAGCAAGCCCTCATGGTCGATCTATCCAGAGAAGAAGTGCAGCATCGTTTGCGCGGCTATCTGCAGACAGTACCTTGGGTCGTGGGGGCTAACAATCATATGGGTTCCCGTTTTACCGAGAGTCATGAAGGGATGCAGGGGGTTTTGCAATTCCTCAAAGATCAAGGAATGTTTTTTGTTGATAGTGTTACCACTGCCGATTCTGTTGCGATTGCCGAGGCGAAGAGGATCGAAATTGCCCATAACGAGCGCGATCTCTTTCTTGATAATGACTTGAATGAAGAAGCCATCCGCCGGCAAATTCGCAAATTAATCAAAATCGCCAAAGAGACGGGGAGTGCCATCGGCATTTGTCACCCTCATAGCGCGACTGTTGCCGCCCTTAAACAGGAAGCCCCGAGCATTGCTGCCGCCGGGGTACATATGGTCGGCGTATCAGCGCTGGTCCGTTAGTCGTGCTAAAGCTCCAAAGGGTCGGCATCACCAGCGATCTGGCCGAGACGCCGCGCCGGTTCATTGCGATAGTCTTGTAAAACCTGTCGGGCCAGTTGTGTAAACTGGTTGTGTACATCGGAATTTTGCCCGTAGCTGATAATCGGGTAGACCTTGCCGTCAGGGTTGGTCTGCAGCGAGTCGACTTTGGGACTGCGGGTGATGCAAACCTCCATACAGCGATAGCCACGGTTGATGGCATAAGCGCGTAAAAGCTGGCGCATGTCACGAAACGGACCTTCGAAACGGATGCGGGCATCGATCAGGCAGGGGAGGAGGCGCACAGCGCGACGCGAAAGCTTGGCACGATCAAAAAAATCGTAAAGGTATTTGCAGTTTTCCAGGGAGGGGAGGTCCTTGACCGGCACAATGACACGATCAGAAGTAAAGAGGGCATTGAGGGTAAAGGGATCAAGGTCGGGACGGGTGTCGATGATAACAATACCACTAAGTTGCGATGCCGCAAGGAGGCGGGCAAAGGAGGCGGCGTCAGTCAGTAATTCTCGCACTTCAGGTAAGCGGCGCGAAGAAGGGACAAACTGAACACCGAACTGACCAAGTTCAGTCAACTCCTGGGCCGGATCTCCGGCGAAAAGATGGAGAATATCCTTTTTATTGGCAGCTTCTTTACTGATGCGGAAGAGACGGTCAACAGTAAAGTGGTTGTCAAAGCTGAAGATGGTGACGGGAAGATCTTCGCAAAGGGCTTTCAGATAGATCGCCAGATTGGTGGCGACGGTCGTTTTTCCGACTCCCCCTTTTTCGCTTGAAAGGGTAATGATATAAGGGCGCATCTTCATCTCCTCGTGTGGAGGGTTTTTATAGTGCAAATACGCAGAAAAGTCAAAAATTCGCTGGCGCAACAAGGGCAAAGATGAGTGTCCCCACAGCCATACCGGTTTCTCGACTGGTCGCCTTGCTACGGGACGTTGTCGAAGAAAATTTCCTGTCGGTGTGGGTCGAAGGAGAGATCTCCAACTTTTCGATTCCGGCCTCTGGGCACTACTACTTCACCTTGAAAGAGAGCGATGCCCAGTTGCGTACGGTCATGTTTCGTGCGCACAACCGTTTGCTCCGTTTTGTCCCGGAAAATGGGCTCAAAGTTGTATGCCGCGGTCGCGTCTCCGTCTATCCGCAACGGGGAGAGTTACAATTTATCGCCGAGGGAATAGAACCGTGCGGTGTCGGCGGTCTGCAGTTGGCCTTTGAACAGTTGAAAGAGCGTCTGGCTACAGAAGGGCTCTTTGCCAGCGAAGTCAAGCGCCCTCTGCCCCTTCATCCCGAGACGGTCGGTATCGTCACCTCGGCAACCGGGGCGGCTTTGCAGGATATTCTGCAGATTCTGCGTCGGCGCGGCGCCGGGGTCCGCATCCTTCTGGCCCCGGTCCGGGTGCAGGGGGAGGGTGCTGCAGGGGAGATTGCCCAGGCGATCTGCGACCTTAACCGTCACGGTCAGGCTGATGTCCTGATTGTCGGCCGGGGCGGCGGGAGTCTTGAAGATCTCTGGGCGTTTAATGAAGAGATCGTCGCCCGCGCTATTCGCGCTTCCCGGATTCCGGTGATCTCGGCGGTTGGCCATGAAACCGATACGACGATTGCCGATTTTGCCGCGGATCTTCGTGCTCCGACCCCAAGCGCGGCAGCTGAACTTGTCGCCCGGGGACGATTGGAGCGGGAGGTGCACCTCGATCACCTCTGTACACGCCTTGCCGCACGCATCGATTCCCGCTTGCGTTTTGCCAAGGAGGTCGTCGAAGGTTTGGCGCGCCGTTTGCGTTCTCCCCTGGCTGCCGTGGCTCAACATCGATTGCTTCTTGAACAACTGGAAAATCGACTCGACAGCGCAATGGTGCGTCGCTTGCAGCGGCAAAAGGATCATCTGCACGGCATCCTCGGCCGCCTCCATCTCCTCTCCCCCTTTGCCACCGTAGCCCGCGGCTATGCGATAGTCACCAAAAGTGACGGATCGGTGGTGCGTGATGCGATGACCGTCCATCCTGGTGAACGGATTTATCTCCAACTCCAACAGGGCAAACTCACCGCTAACGTCGAAAAGGTCGAAGCGGAAAAGGTAGAAAAGTGCTAAAAACTTCCCTTTGTCTCATTATGCTCGTCTTACTCTGTGCCAGGGTCGAAGCTGATTTTGTCCTTGCCCCCGAGACTCTTTCCCCCGGTGGTGTTGCGCTCCTGTGTTGGCAGGGGCCGGAGACTCCGCATGATTTGCTGCAGGTTGTATTTTTCGGCGCGGTACAGCCGCTCTTGCAACATAAAAATAGGCCCTGCGCTCTGGTCGGTGTTGATCTCGATCAAGCACCGGGTCTATGGCCGTTAACAGTTGAGTCGGTGGCTCCATCCGGAAGCAGGCACCTGGCTCATCTTTCCTTGCGCATTGAAGGGGTTGAACGTCCGGCCCAGAGGTTGACCCTGCCCAAGCAGATGGTTACGCCGACCAAAACAAAGATCGTTCAACAGATTGAAAAGGATCGCAAACGTCTCGATCAAGTCTTCAAGCGCTATCAGCCAGTTCATTTCTCCCCGCCGTTCCTGCGGCCGGTTGAAGGCGAGGTCATCAGTACTTTTGGTCTGCGCCGGGTCTTGAATGGAATCCCTAAGTCACCGCACAACGGCGTCGATTTTCGTGGTGCAACCGGCACCAAGATCAAAGCCATGGCGCGCGGCGAAGTGGCTTTGGCCGATGACCTTTATTACACGGGAAGGACTGTCATTCTCGATCATGGCGGCGGTCTCTTCTCCCTGTACGCACATCTTGATTCCCTGTCAGTTATAGCGGGGGAGATGGTCGAACCAGGAAAATGGATCGGAACGATCGGTTCGACCGGTCGCTCGACCGGGCCTCATCTGCATATGGGGACGCGCCTCGGTAAAGCCCGCATTGACCCTCTCGCCCTTCTCGCGCTCTTTGCAGATGAAAAGCGTTGACTCTGCGCTCTCGGTAACCGGATAATCGTTCACTAAAGGATTAAGTTTATGTCGGAAAAAAAGTTTGAGGAGACTCTGGCTGCTCTGGAAGTAGCGGTAGAACAGCTGGAAAGCGGCGATTTGAGCTTGGAAGAAGCACTTCTTTGTTACGAAAAGGGAGTAAAAAATGCTCTGCTTTGTCGAAAACGTTTACAGAGTGTAGAGAGTAAGGTAGAAATCCTTCTCAAAGAGCGCGGCGGTACATTGCGTACTGAACCTGCGGATGAATTTTAGTCGGATAATCCTGGAGAAGTATGTTGAATCTAGAAACCTATATCAGTGAACGGGTGACGCAGATTGACTCGGCACTCGATCGCTATCTTCCGATGGCCGAACGTCTTCCTGCCTCCCTGCACCAGGCCATGCGTTATTCTGTCTTTGCCGGCGGTAAGCGGATTCGGCCTTTATTGATGATTGCGGCCTGCGAAGCCGTTGGCGGCAGCATCAAGAGCGTCCTGCCCGCGGCTTGTGCCATTGAGATGATCCATACCTATTCCCTTATACATGACGATCTCCCAGCGATGGACGATGATGATTATCGACGCGGGCGGTTGACCAACCACAAAATTTTCGGTGAGGCAACGGCTATTCTCGCCGGCGATGCCCTGCTGACCCAGGCTTTCCTTCTTCTGGCAGGAGTCGATCCCGATAGTGCCATCAGCGCTGCCGATCGACTTCGGGTGCTGCAAATTATCGCGACGGCTGCCGGTTCTCTCGGCATGGTCGGTGGTCAGGTCGTTGATATGGAGTCGGAGACAAAGTCTGTCGAATTGCCGGTTGTCGAATATATTCACACACACAAGACCGGCGCCTTGATCCTTGCTTCCCTCCAGACCGGCGCCATCCTCGGCAATGCCGATAGTCAGGTGTTTGCGGCGCTGACCCGCTATGGCGAGTGTGCCGGTCTGGCTTTCCAGATTGCCGATGATATTCTTGACATTGTCGGTGAACAAGCGCTGCTCGGCAAGGATGTCGGCAGTGATGTGCAACGCGGCAAAGCGACTTATCCAGCCCTTCTCGGGCTGACCGAGTCCCGGCGCAGAGCCGCAGAATTACGGGATATGGCTATTGATGCACTTGTTCCTTTGGGTAGCGAAGCCGAACCGTTGCGGGCGCTTGTTTCCTTTATAGTCGATCGTTCGCGTTAGCAGGAGCTTATAGATGACGATTTTGCAGAAATTGCAATCCCCGGCTGAACTTAAGGGGTTGAGTATACCCGAACTGGAAACCCTCGCCGGTGAGTTACGGGAAACGATTATCGCCACGGTGGCGACCAATGGTGGGCATCTTGCCAGCTCACTTGGCGTTGTTGAATTAACGATTGCCCTGCACCGGGTCCTGGATTCGCCGCAGGATAAGATCGTCTGGGACGTCGGCCACCAGGTTTACGCCCACAAATTACTCACAGGCCGCTTGGCACAGTTTCCGACTTTACGGCAACTCGATGGCCTCAGCGGTTTTCCCAAACGACATGAAAGTCCGCATGACGTCTTCGATGTCGGCCATTCCGGCACCTCGATCTCTGCAGCTTTAGGGATGGCAGCGGCTCGCGATGTCCTCGGAGGAACAGAGAAGATTGTCGCGGTCATTGGCGACGGATCCTTGACCGGCGGCATCGCTTTTGAGGGGCTCAATCATGCCGGTCACCTCAAACGTGATCTCATCGTAATTTTGAACGACAATGAGATGTCAATCTCCGCCAACGTCGGAGCTCTGTCCGATTTTCTCAATCGCAAAATGACCTCTGATCTGGTCGTTCGCCTTAAGCGCGAAACGGAGAGTTTTCTGGGCGGTCTCCCCCGGTTTGGTCGCGAACTCCTGCAGATTGCCCGGCGCGCCGAGGATTCAATCAAGGGTTTCCTGACTCCGGGGATGCTCTTTGAATCCTTCGGTTTCAATTACGTCGGACCGATCGACGGCCACCGCCTTGATCTGCTCTGTGAAATGTTGCAGAACGTCAAGAAGATGAACGGCCCGGTCCTGGTCCATGTCGTCACCCGTAAAGGGAAAGGCTACCCTCCGGCAGAAGCAAATCCGTCCCTCTTCCACGGGGTCGGGCCCTTTAACCCGGTGACCGGCGAAGTGCAAGCCGGGAAGGGGGGGCCGGCGAGTTATACCGCCACTTTTGGCAGAATGATGGTCGATCTTGCCGAGAAAGATCCCGCCGTCGTTGCGATTACAGCGGCGATGTGTGAAGGGACTGGTCTTAATGAGTTTGCCGCCCGGTTTCCCGACCGTTTCTTTGATGTCGGTATCGCTGAACAGCACGCTGTCACCTTTGCCGCCGGTCTGGCGAATCGTGGTCTTAAACCGGTTGTCGCCCTTTATTCAACCTTTTTGCAGCGGGCATACGATAACGTCCTCCACGATGTCGCTTTGCAGAATCTACCTGTTGTCTTTGCTTTGGATCGAGGCGGTCTGGTCGGCGCTGATGGTCCGACGCATCACGGTCTCTTTGATTTCTCTTACCTGCGTCATATCCCCAACATGGTTGTCATGGCACCGCGTAACGAGGAAGAGTTGCGGCGGGCTCTGGTCACCGGGTTAGCCTATCAGGGACCCTTTGCGTTTCGTTATCCGCGCGGCAATGGTTTCGGCGTCCCCCTGTCGATCGATCCGCAACCGCTGGAAATCGGCAAGGGGGAAAAATTACGGGGTGGTAAAGATGGGGTTATTTTTGCCATAGGGACTGCGGTTGCAGACGCGTTGACAGCTGCAGTGATTTTAAGTGCGGAAGGTTTGGAGTTGTCAGTAGTCGATGCCCGTTTTGTCAAACCACTTGATCTCGAATTGCTAACGAAAGAAGCGGCGGCGCATCGTTTTGTTGTGACTGTTGAAGAACATGTCCTGATGGGAGGCTTCGGTTCGGCGGTCACAGAGGCATTGACGCAGGTGGAAATACATGTACCGATTCTGATGATCGGCCTGCCTGATCTCTTTGTCGAGCAGGGAACACAAGCTGAACTCAAAGCCCGTTACCGTATCGACAGTGAAGGGATTGTCAAGTCAATCCGGAACTTTGCAGCCAGGTGTGAAGAAGTCTTGTGAAGGTTGTCGGGACGATAAATCCGTGTGAAGGGAAAATGCCTTGCGACATAAGTCGCAAGGCATTTTCCTATCCGTTGAGGGTAGGGGCCTTACCCCGCTTGTAACGATGAATGATCCCCGCCTTTTCGAGGGCGAGGGTGGCATGATGGGCGAGTTGAATGGCAAAGTGTAAATCGTGTTCATTGAATGCTGCTCGATCTACTACGCCGGACAGAATCAAGGTGCCGACAAGTCGGCCGCGCATGCGCAACGGTGAGACGATGAGCCCTGGTTCGGCAAAGAAATAATCCCGTTCCTCATCTGTCTCCATGGCACGAATTCGGGGGGGATACTCGGCGATGATCATCAGTGGTTTATCGCGCCGGGCGATTTCACTGACAAGACCCGCGGGAATGCCACTGGCGTACTTGCGACAGATCTCTTCGTTGATCCCTTCACCGACTTTGAGACGAAAAACTGTTGCAGATCGATCGCATAGAATGATACATCCGCGGCTGGCGCCGGTCTCGCGCATGGCCGAGGAGACGAGTTCGGTCAGCAGATCTTCAATTTCGTCTTTATCTGCTAAACGTTCAATCGAATCGTTTAAAGCCTTCATCATCTTCAGCGACGACTGCAGAGAGCGGTTGTGCTCTTCCAGTTCGGTCAGCAGAAGTTTATTGTGACCGCGCAGGCGGATGTGGCTAAGTGCGCGATCAACGGCATTATAGAGGACTTCACCGGTATCGATCGGCCGCACGATAAAATCGTAGGCGCCGAGACGCAAGGCTTGCATCAAGTTGTAGGAGGAGGCATTGTGCGTGAGTAAAATAACCTCAATTTCCGGGTTCGCCTCTTTGGCGATTTTAAGGAGAAAGAGGCCGCTCTTGGCCGGAAGTTCCGTCTCGGTAAGGATCAGGGTCACCTCTTCCGACGCCAGTCGCTGCATGGCATCTTCGCAGGTGGTCGCAGGAATGACGTAGTAACCCCTCTCGGCAAGCAATTGCTGCACGACTAATCGGCGCGGTTCAATGTGATCAACCAGCAGTATTTTTTCAACAGATGAGATATGTTCAGCGCTCATATACACTGCCCTCCACAAATGGTCTGTGATCATAGCATGCTCATTAATCCCGGCGAAATAAAATTTATCAGGAAAAGTCGTATCTATGCAGAAAACCATATGACTGCAGTCGGATTGATTGCGGAATATAACCCTTTCCATAACGGCCATCGCCACCATCTGCAAGAGTGTTTGAAAGTCTCTGGTGCCGGGGTAGCGGTGGCGGTGATGAGTGGTCACTTCCTGCAACGTGGCATGCCGGCGATGCTCGATAAATGGGTGCGGACAAAGATGGCCCTTGCTGCCGGTGTCGATGTGGTTCTTGAGTTGCCGGTGGTCTGGGCCTGTAACAGTGCTCCCCATTTTGCCGACGGCGCCGTCGCGCTCCTTGAAGCCTGTGGCGGAGTCGAATCTCTTTGCTTTGGAAGTGAGAGCGGGGAACTTGCGCCGTTGCAGGAATGTGCTGCCCTTCTTAACGCTTCGGCCGGACGGATTGCACAGGAGACGGGACAGGCACTGCGAACCGGCATCTCTTATCCGGTTGCCAGGGCCGCTGCGATGCAGGAGATTCCCGGGGCGGCTGAACTTCTCGCCACCCCGAATAATATCCTTGGCATAAACTACCTTCAGGCTCTCGCTGCTCGCAGTAGTTCTCTTCGTCCCCTGACCATCCCCCGCATTGGCGCCGGCTATCATGACTGTATCCCGCACGGTGAAATTGCCAGTGCCACCGGGATTCGTTCTCTTTATAGCCGCGGCGAGGATCTCTCCCCCTTTATCCCGTTGGCTGTGCTACCGCATTTACAGGCAGCTCTGCAGGCGGGAAAGGTACTGGATCTATCCCGCCTCTTTCCTTTGCTGATGTCTAAACTCAGTGACGAACCTGCCGCCCTGGCCGCTATCTATCAAGTTGAGGATGGTATTGCCGAACGCCTTTGCCAGCAGGCGCGCTTTGTCCATAATCTTGCAGGGTTGATCGATAGCGTTAAAGTCCGCCACCTCACCGTCTCGCGACTGCAGAGAATCCTGTCGTATATCCTCCTTAATCTGACGACGGAAGAAGTTCAGGCGCAGTTGGCTGGAGGCCCTCCTTATTTGCGTCTCCTCGGAGCGACAGCCAGGGGCGAGCATTTCCTTGCCTCCACCCGCAAAAAACGCACTCTCCCCCTCCTGGCTAATCTCTCCCGCTCCGCGCCGCAGCTCAAGAAGTTTTACGGGGCAGAGAGTTTGGAATGTCAGCGGGCAATGGCTCTGCTGCGTCTGGAAGTGAGAGCAACACGTCTCTACACGCTCCTGCTGGCGCATTGGTCCGGCAAGGACCGGAATCAGGATTATTTCGAGGCTGTGTGCAGGGTGGGTGATGAGGGCAGGGGAGGATCCTGATAAAAAGGGTGTCGCTATCCCTTTACAATTGCACCTTGAATACCTATGATGTCCGCCATTCAACAATTGTCAACCAACCCAAGGAGTCGATCATGTCCCGTCGTTTATTGCTTCTCGCTACTCTCCTCCTCTGTGGATTCACCCTCTCCGGCTGCGGTTACAACAAGATTCAAAGCAATGAGGAAGCGGTCTTTGCCACTTGGGCCGATGTTGAGGCCTCTTATCAACGTCGTGCCGACCTCATCCCCAATCTGGTCGAAACTGTCAAAGGTTATGCGGCGCATGAAAAGGAGACCTTGCAGGCGGTCACCGAAGCCCGCGCCAAGGTCGGGCAGGTGAGCCTCAGCGCCAAGGATCTCAATAATCCGGAAAATCTTGAAAAATTCCAGGCAGCACAAGGCCAACTCGGTTCAGCCCTTTCGCGCTTGCTGGTCGTGGCCGAGCGTTATCCTGATCTCAAGGCCAGCCAGAATTTCAGCGATTTACAGCATCAGCTCGAAGGGACGGAGAATCGCATCAATGTTGCCCGGCAACGCTATAATGCGTCAGTGCAGACCTTCAATACCTCGATCCGTACCTTCCCCAACAGCCTGACCAACAGCATGCTCCTTCATCTTGAGCGCAAAGAGCCGTTTAAAGCGACGGCCGGTGCGGAGCAGGCACCAGGCGTGAAGTTTTAATTGATGCGGCGCTTTTTAGTTCTCCTTTTTTGTCTTGTCACGCTGCCCTTGACTGCCGGAGCCTTTGATGTCCCGCCGGTGCAGGGGTATGTCAACGACTTTGCCGGGCTCCTGTCGCCGGCCGCCAAGAGCCAGATCGAAAATTTCCTCCGCAACTTCGAAGCGAGCGATTCGACCCAGGTCGTTGTCGTCACTGTGCCGAATCTGCAGGGGGAGCCGATCGATATGGTGGCGCTGCAGATTGCCGAAACCTGGAAGATCGGGCAGAAGGGGAAGGATAACGGCGCCCTGTTGCTGATCGGCAAGGAAGATCGCAAGATGCGCATCGAAGTCGGCCGGGGACTGGAAGGACAACTCACCGACCTGCTCGCCGGGCGCATCGTCGACAATGAGATCGCTCCGCGCTTTAAGCAGGGCGATTTCGAGGGCGGCATCGCCGCCGGCGTCAACGCCATTGTCCAGTCGGTGCGCGGCGAATACAAGGGGACAGGAAAGACCGGTCGCAAGAAAAATTCCGGTCCCTGGTGGGTCTTTCCTCTCCTCTTCTTCGTCCTCCCTCTGCTCGGTCGTTTGAACGGAAGCGGCCGGGGTCGCCATAGTGGCGGCTACTGGGTCGGCGGCGGTGGATTTGGAAGCGGTGGGGGCGGGGGAGGTTTCTCCGGTGGGGGCGGCGGTTTCAGTGGCGGCGGTTCCTCCGGCAGTTGGTAGCGAATTCGACAGGAAGCTATAAAGAAATGAAGAGAGCTGAAAAGTTTTTTACCGAAGAAGAACAGACCCGCATCAAGGCAGCGGTGCAGGCCTGTGAAGCGCGCACCAGTGGCGAAGTTGTGCCGGTGATTGTCGATGCCGCTTACGATTATCCCAAGGCCGAGATCATCGGCGGCGGTTCATTTGCCGTCGGCCTGGCCCTCTTTGCCAACTGGTTTTACGTCGGCGCCTCGCACTGGGTCTTCCCGGTGGTCCTTCTCGCCCTGTATTATCCCTGTGTCCTGCTGATTCGCTTTCTCCCCGCCTTGAAACGCATCCTGATCTCCCCCATTGAATTCGATGCGGAAGTACGGGAAAAAGCCCTGGTCACCTTCGTCGAACACGGCATCTACCGGACGCGGGGCGGCAGCGGTATCCTGATTCTTATCTCCCTCTTCGAGCATCGCGTCTTTGTTCTGGCCGACGCCGGCATTAACGAGCGCGTCCCCCTGCATACCTGGGAGGAGATCGTCGCCACCGTCACCAAAGGGATTGTGGAGGGGCACGCCTGTGACGCCCTGTGTCAGGCGATCGGCCGCTGTGGCGATCTCCTGGCCCATGAGTTCCCTCGCCAGGATGACGATCATAACGAATTGCCGGATCTGATCATTGGCGGGAGATTGCGCTAAGAAATCCCTATCTGCGCCGGAGCCGGGCCAACTTCTGACTGAGCCGCAGAATCAATCCCTGCTGGCTGTGCAGGGCGCCGTAGGGACAGAGTTCATGGCAGCAGAAGCAGAGGATGCAACGCTCTTCATCGATGTGCAGACGGTCGTTGCGGATCGCCATGGCGTGCGGAGGGCAACTCTCGACACAGATCCCGCAGCGCCGGCATTTTTTTCGGTCCACCACCGGTCGCGCACTCAGGGCCCGCCGCAGGGGGCGTTGCAGCCACTTCGGCACCCCGAAGTGGACCGCGGTATTCTTCGCCGGTTTGAAAGCCCGCGGGCGCAGCGTCGCCAGGGGCGCACCGCAGAGTTCGATATCCTTCAGAGAGGTCCAGGGGCGATGGCTGCGTTTTGCCTCGACCCAGGTCCAGATCGTCTCCGGCGCCAAACCGGTCAGCTCAGCAGCCACAACATCGACCGCCATCGGTTCAACCCCGGCCATAAGGACATTAAGCTGGATCGGGTCGCCACTGCCGGGACCATCCCCCTCCATCGCCAGCACCCCGTCAACAATCGTCAACGCCGGCCTGATCTCCTCCGCCAACTCCAGCAGCATCAACGCAAAGAAGCCTTTATCCGCACCGGCCTGAAGATGAACATGGGGTTTGCGTAAGCCGACCACGGCGCCGAAGAGGTTCTTGACCGCGCCGGTCATCCCCATCATCTGGTGGGTCTTGAGCTTGGGGAGGTTGATGATGACCTCGGCCTCGACAATATCGCGGGCAATCTCAAAGTGATGGAAGGTGCCGCTGCGGGGGGTAATGCGTACCGATTCGCTAAAGGGGGCGAAAGTTGCGCCGGTCTCTTCGATCACCGTCAGAATTCCGCAGCGCTGCGCCACCTGCTGCGGCGTGCCGACGCCGGGGGAATCACCGACCGAGACGATGCCGCCGGCACTTTGGGCGAGTTCGATGACCGCGCGGACGATCTCGGGGTGGGTCGTCACCGCCGCCTCAACCCCTTTGCCGGCCAGCATATTCGGTTTGAGCAGGACGCGCTGCCCCGGCCGCACAAAGACAGTCATCCCGCCCAACGGTCGCAAAAGTTCTTCGATCGCCGCCTTGGTGAGGTGGCGGTCATAACTGTCAAGGTGTTGCAGAACGACGCGGGTCTTCTTCATGAGAATACAATCAATAAGATAAGGAGGGGAGGGGACTTAAGTCACGCGCAGGGCATCGATCGTAGCTTCAATCGATTCACGATGAAAAATCAGGGAGTTATGACCGAGCCATTCGATCTCAATCGCTTCCGCCCCGGGGAGCTCTGCGCTCTCGGCCGGGATGACGAGATTATCGTGAAGACTGTAGATGGTCACATAACCGACCTTTTCACTCAAGGGGGCGGCATTGAGCTCGGTGAGAAAGTCGGAACCGGGCATGAGATCGCGACCGAGGGAACTTAAAGCAAAGGGCGCCAGTTTTGAGCCGGCATTCGGGGTGCCGAGCATGATGCAGTGGTTAACCCGTTTATCTCCGCCCAAAAATTCGATATAGTAGCGGGCCAGGAGTCCGCCCATCGAATGGCCGACAATATCGACCTGCTCGGCGTCATAGGTCACCAGCGTCTCCTCAACGGTCTCGGCAATCTTCCGCCCCAGGCTTTCGACCATCTCATAGGGGGGGAGATTCATCGTCACCACCGGAAAGCCGCACTGTTCGAGGCGTTGTTTCATCAGAAACCAGACGGCGCGGTTTTGAAAAAGTCCATGAAGAAGAAGGACCGGACGCTTTTGCGCCACCTTGATCAAAATTTGCGGTTTTTGCGGGAGAAGACCGAAGGGATAGGCACAAACGACGAGAAAGATTGACCAGGCTTCGACGAAAATCAGCCGCAGCGCCAGATAGCGGCGTTCCGGCAGGAATCGTCCGGCAAGCAGCTGCGGGTCGCGGTTGGAATATTCGTACCAGGCCACAGCACAACTGGTGGTGACAACCCAGAAGATCAGGATCCAGAGAGCGATAAAGAGGACAAGGAAAAAATAGAGTATCGACATAGCGCCTCCTTGGCTTAACAATTATGCACAGCCGTGGTTAACCCGTCAATCACATTGAACGTTTGAGGATTAAATGCATACGCTGATCGCTCGTTTTGAGAATCATCTGACCATCGAACGGAATTCCTCCCCCCATACCCGCAGCGCATATCGCAGCGATCTGGAGGATTTTTGTCGTTTTCTCGCGACAACTTACAACTTGACCGATGCCAGCCAGATCAAAGAGATCGATCGCCACACCCTGCGGCGCTATCTTGCCCAGATTCATGCCACCCATAACAAGGCGACGATCAACCGCAAACTTTCGACGTTGCGCAGCTTCTTCCTGTATCTCGTCCGCGAGGGGATCCTTGCCGTCAGTCCCGCCGCCAGTCTTTCTGCGCCGCGCATCGACCGCTATCTGCCGTCGGTCCTCACCGTCGATGAAGCCAGCGCTCTGATGGAGGCGCGCCCCGCCAGTGACGAACTCTCACTGCGCGACCGGGCGATTGTCGAGCTCCTGTATTCCTGTGGCCTGCGGGTGAGTGAAGCGGTCGGGCTCAACGTCGGCCATCTCGATTTTGCCCAGGCACTCGTCCGGGTCTTCGGCAAGGGGAGAAAAGAGCGGATCGTGCCGATCGGCAGCAAGGCGCAAGAAGCACTGCACGATTATCTGACGCAGCGGGGGACGCCGGGAGAGGAGGAAGCACTCTTCCTCAATCATCGCGGCGGACGCCTGACCGCCCGCAGTATCGAGCGCAATCTCAAGCAGCGCCTGCTCGACGCCAATATCACGCGTCGCGCCACGCCGCACGCCCTCAGGCACACCTTTGCCACCCATCTCCTGGATGCCGGCGCCGATCTCCGCTCCATCCAAGAACTCCTCGGCCACGTATCGCTCTCGACGACACAGAAGTATACCCAGGTGAGCGTCGATCAACTCCTCAAGGTTTATGATCGGGCGCATCCCCGTAACCGCAAAAAATAGCAGGTCAAAACATTGGTTAACATAATATGTATTATGCGACGTATTATGCGACGTAACTCTGAACTTCGAGGGGGACCGCTGCCGCCCGGCTCCGCCGGGTGGTTGTGGTCACCAGACAAGCGCAGCGCGTCAGCGACGTTGCTTGTTATCCCTTCCATATCTGAACAGATGGGGGGTGGATCGTGTTGAACATGTATCGGAAAATCAGTGTCCGTCTTGATGCCGATCTTGCCGACCGTCTTCAGCTCCGCGCAGATAATGAGCGGGTTCCGGTGTCTTACCTCCTCCGCCATTGCGTTCTCCGGTTGCTGTCTGGTGACCTTCAAGAAGAAAAAGGACGGCGTGCCCCCGGCGATCGCGCAGGCGGATGCGTCCGGGGGAGCGGCGGCGTCCTGGAAGATCTCAACCCCAAGACTCGGGCCGAACAACTCCAGGACGAATTTCGTCTTCTGGTCTGTTCTACGTTCGATGCTCTGATAAAGCAGGGATGCGAGGTAAAAGAGGCCGTAAAACGAACAAATTCGGCCTTGAAGGAGAGAAAACACCCTTGGGCAACTCATGACGTCGTTTCACTCGTTCTGAGGAAATCAGGCCGGTTCCGGAAGTCTGTGAGGGTATAAACTTGACGCATGTCCGACAATGGCCGCAAGATGACGGACAATCTTTGTCGTCGTCTTGGGAAAAAGGGAGACTATGTTCTGTAACATGTTGAAATCATTCAACAATCTATGTATTATGCGACGTTGAATTAACGCATAATCAGCTGACGGATGGCCTCCTATGAAGTCCCAAAGAGGATCTTCAAATCCCGAAGTGGATCTTCAATGTCCCATAGATGATACTACCCTCCTTCTTTGTGCGTGAATTAACGCTCACAGCTTATTCGCTGCACTGATCCCTGCTCTAATCAATTAGGTCAATATTTTCAATCGCGCAATAATGACCCTTCCGCAATTTTTATGAGCATTCACATCTGGCCTATCAAGATGTTGGGGTTAGCAAAATAGCTAATCCCTAGCCTTAGCTATGACTCGTAAGTGGTTGACTTATAATTGTAATTAGGTTTATTAGATTGGCTGATTAAGCTTGAGTGCTTTGGCGTTTCAGTCAGCCAAAACAAGGCCGCAAGGAGGAATGCAATGGGTTCAGCCTTAACAATTGATTTGTTACCGGGAAGCAACTTTGTGTTGCATGGCATGCCGTTCATCATTCAAGGCAGGCTGAGCATGAGTCATGTTCTTGCACGCTCAGAGGATGGGAAGCTTACTAAGCGTGTTCAAGTCTCAGAGATTCTTGCAAGCCACAACAACCCACCCTCACGCAAGGTCCCTGCCCTTGAACTTGTTGATGATCATCGCTGGGCTGAAGCTGTTAATCGGCAAGCAGCTATTCTTAAAATTGACCAAGGAGAAGATACGAAACTTCTTGCCGAATCTGTGAACATTACTCCACAGCACCTACTGGTTCTTCGTCATAAATACGAAGAAAGAGGCCTTGAAGGTTTGGTTAAACATCGACCTAGTGGTGGTGTTGGGAAATCCAGGGTAGGTGAAGCATTGGAGAAGGTGTTGGTTAGCGCGATTAATGATGAATACCTGACCAAACAGAAAAAGTGTGTTGAAGCGGTGTGTCGGGAGGTAAAGCTACGCTGTAACTGTGCAAACATTTCCCCTCCTGGTCGTAGTACGATTTATCGCCGGTGTTATGCAATCGATGAGCAAACGAAAGAAAAGAAGCGCCACGGATCTAAGTCTGCAAAAGACAAATATGCGCAAACGTTTGAGGGGTACCAGGAAGCCACTCGCCCACTGGAGATTATCCAGATCGATCACACTCTGATGGACATCATCATAGTCGACGAAGAAACAAGGCAACCGATAGGCAGACCCTGGTTGACGATTATAATCGACGTATATAGCCGAATGGTCGTAGGTTTTTATATTTCTCTAGATGAACCGAGCGCAATGTCCGTAGCGTTGTGTCTTCAGCAAGCCATCTGCCCTAAAAATTCATGGCTTGAAGAAAGAGAAATCAAGCATGAGTGGGATATCTATGGACCTTTTGAAGCGATCCACATGGATAACGGCAAGGACTTTCACAGCAAAACATTGCGCCGAGGTTGTGTAAAACATGAAATCAGCATGTATTACCGGCCAGTCGGTAAACCTGAATATGGCGCACATATTGAGCGTTTGATTGGAACCTTTATGGGTGAAATGAAACTTCTGCCCGGGGCAACTTTCAGCAATATTGATGAAAAAGGGACTTATGATGCAGAAGAAGAATCGGTCTTTACATTACTAGAGCTTGAAAGATGGTTCGGCACATTGATCACGGGCAAATACCACAAGAAAGTCCACTCTACACTCCACATGAGTCCCGAACAGAAGTTTCTTGAAGGGTTGCAAGGCAGTCAGATGGTACCTGGGGCGGGGATCAACCGGGTAATTCTAGACCAGGAAGATCTGTTGATGGACTTTACGCCCTATTTCGAACCAACAGTTCAAAACTATGGCATACAGATTGACAACATTCGCTACAACTCTCCTTTGTTGAAGCGATACGTCAATGCGATCGACAAGAAAACCAAGAAAAAACGGAAATTTCTTGTTCGCCGTGATCCGCGCGATATCAGCTTTGTTTACTTTTGGGAGCCTGAAGAACAACGCTATATCAAGATCCCTTACCATAATCCGGAAAATCCGGCCATCTCCCTGTTTGAATATCGATGGGCACTAAAGGAACTCAAGGCGCGTGGGAAAAACGGACCGGTAACGGAGCAGGAAATATTCCGGACTTATCGTGAACTCAAGGAGATTGAAGCTGAAGCTGTCAGGAAGACGAAAAAGGCGCGCAGGCAAAGCGAACGGAAAATGCTTCATAGGATGACCACCGGTGATCAGAGGCCAACGAAACCCCCGTCAATCCCCGAGATTGATGACGTGCCTGTGGACGAGGAAATCTTACCATTTGATGAAATCGAAACGACCAACGTATAACCAGGAGTAGTCTAGTCATGAAACGAAACCTAATCCCTGAAGTCGAAGCGCTTCTAGATAAACCTGATGACGAACGCATCGCGTATGCTCAACAGGACAAATGGGTCGGATATCCCTTCGCTAAAGCTTTACTCGACAAGATGGTGCGCCTTTTGAGTGCTCCTCGTACGATACGGGTGAAAAGCATGATTGTTGTTGGAGACCCAAACGCAGGAAAGACAACGATAAAGTTAAGGTTTTTAAACCTAAACCGAGGGTGTAAAAAACTTTGTGTAAATGGTCATCGTCGGTTACAACCCGTAACCACTGGAGGAACCGATGGCCATACCGAAAGACGTGCTCGACTGCCT